>JAFZDR010000078.1 GCA_017561105.1 Alistipes sp.
ATATGGGTGGCTTCATTGCTACTCGCCACGAGGATTGGTATGAGGGTGCAAAGCGTTTCTGTATCCCATTCGAGGGTTACCTCACATACGGTGGTATGAATGGCCGCGATATGGAGGCTCTCGCAGTAGGCCTTGACGAGAATACCGAGTTCGATAACCTCGAGACTCGTATCCACCAGGTTGAGTTCCTTGCAGGATTGCTCGACGAGTACGGAATCCCTTATCAGCGTCCTGTGGGTGGTCACGCAATCTTCGTAGATGCCGACAAGGTGCTCACAAAGGTACCAAAGGAGGAGTTCCCTGCACAGACTCTCGCTATCGAATTGTATCTCGAGGCAGGTGTGCGTGGTTGCGAGATTGGTTACATCCTTGCTGACCGTGATCCTGTAACACGCGAGAATCGTTTTGGCGGTCTTGATCTTCTCCGTCTTTGTATCGCTCGTCGTGTATACACCGACAACCACATGCGCGTAATCGCTGCTGCTCTCAAAAATGTATTTGATCGTCGTGACGAGATTACTCGCGGTGTGGAGATTGTTTGGGAGACTGAGCTTATGCGTCACTTTACCGTTAAACTCAAAAAATTATTTTAAGGGGCATTTGCTGCGTTAAACTTCGGAAGCCGAGCTGCTCACATACACCTTAGTATGCTGCGCGCTCGGCTCCTTGTTTGTCTTGCAACTACCACCTTAAAAATATTTTTTTGTGGAGTAGAAGGTGACTCAGAATTTTTTGAGTGCTTGTTGCAAAATAGCTCAATCATTTACGATTTTGAACACCAGGGGAGGTTGCTTTGGCAGCCTCCTTTTTTATGCTCTTTTTAAGGATAGGAGAAAACGAAAATAAGGTAGTTCATTTCGAACTACCTTATTTGTTATCTGTCTGACAATCAGATTACTCCAAGCGACGTGCACCGTCCGAAATAACTACATCGTAGATCTTTGGCTCGTGGCCATACTTCTCTGCAAACTTCTGCTTTGCAGTAGCTACGAAGTTGTCGTACAACTCATCCTTTACGAGGTTGATGGTGCAACCGCCGAAGCCGCCACCCATAATACGCGAACCTGTTACGCCACACTCCTCAGCCAAAGTTGCCAAGAAGTCGAGCTCCTCGCACGATACCTCGTAATCCTTCGACATGCCCCAGTGTGTCTGGTACATACGCTGACCTACAGTCTCGTAGTCGCCCTTAATCAACGCATCGCAAACATCGAGTACGCGCTGCTTCTCGCCGATAACATACTTAGCACGCTTGTAGTCCTCCTCCGAGATCTCGCCCTTTACGCGCTCCAAGTCCTCGAACTCCGCATCGCGCAAAGTCTCAACGCCGAGAGTCTTAGCTACGCGCTCGCACGACTCGCGACGCTTGTTGTATGGCGAATCTACCAACTCGTGCTTAACAACCGAGTTTACGAGCAAGAGCTTGTAGCCCTGTGGGTCGAATGGGAAGTATTCAAACTCCATCGAGCGGCAGTCAAGACGCATAAGGTTGCCCTTCTTGCCGAATACCGATGCGAACTGGTCCATGATACCGCAGTTAACACCTACATAGTGGTGTTCGGTCATCTGACCAACCTTTGCCAAAGCAAACTTGTCGATCTTGCCCTCTGCGAACAACTCGTTAAGTGCGTAAGCAAATGTGCTCTCCAAAGCTGCCGATGACGACATGCCTGCGCCGAGAGGTACATCACCTGCGAATGCGCAGTCGAAACCCTTAACCTCTACGCCCAACTTTGCCATCTCGCGGCATACGCCGAAGATATACTTTGCCCAACCCTGCTGTGGAAGATCCTCCTCCTGCAAGCCGAACTCAGCCAACTCATCCATATCGATAGAGTAGGCACGAACCTTGTCGAGCCCGTTTGGAAGGATTGCAGCTACGATGCCGCAATCTACTGCACCCGGAAATACGAAACCACCATTGTAGTCAGTGTGCTCACCGATAAGGTTGATACGACCTGGTGATGCATAAACGCCGCAAGTGCCCTCAAAATGATCGGCAAATGCCTTTTTTACCAAAGAAATGTCCATAGTGTTTGTAATTTATAGGTTTTTCAATCCCTCAAAGATACAAATAAAAATGTAAAAGTGAAAGAGTTAAGCCAGAAACTGTCAAAAAAAGTTTGCTAAAGTTGTAAATCGTAAAATTTTAGTTACCTTTGCGGTCGCAAAGCCCAGATGGCGAAATGGTAGACGCGCTCGTTTCAGGTGCGAGTGCCGTGAGGCGTGTAGGTTCGAGTCCTATTCTGGGCACCTTTTAGAGGAGTTTCTTTCGAGAAGCTCCTCTTCTGTTATTTTTGTATCAAAAAAATGAAAACTTTTCTGTTTTAGCCTTTTGATTTTCCGTTTTTATTGTTATCTTTGTTAAGATAAATCGAAGAGAAAAAGTGGCCTCATTATATTTTCATATTCCGTTCTGCAAGCGATTGTGCGGGTATTGCGATTTCTATCGCAGCGTGAAGTTGAAATATATCCCTGAGGTGGTCGAAGCAATGCATGCCGAGTTGTGTGCCGAGCGCGATTTTTTACACGATAAAACCATTCGAACTATCTATTTCGGAGGTGGAACACCTTCGTTGCTCGCTCCGAGCGATATCGAGCGATTTATTGCGCAGGCGCGTGAGCTGTTCGATTGCTCGCAGTTGGAGGAGGTGACCGTCGAGGTTAATCCCGACGATATAACATCCGAGTATATCGCCGAGTTGCGCAAGACATCGGTAAATCGAATCTCTATCGGTGTGCAGTCGCTGGATGATGACTGTTTGCAGTTTATGGGTCGAAGACATTCGGCCGATCAGGCGGTTGAAGCTGTGAAGATGTTGCAGGCTGCAGGTTATGACAATATCTCGGTAGATGTGATCTTTGGCATTGAAAAGAGTAGCACAGCGTCGCTTGATCGAACACTGCAGGGGGTGCTTGCAATGAATGTGCAACATATCTCCGCCTATCACCTCACGATTGAGGAGGGTACCCGCTTTGGTCGAATGTTGGCGCATGGCGAGTTGAATGAGGTTGCCGAGGAGCGCAGTGAGGCTGAGTTTTTGCATGTGCACAATAGTTTGACCCGTGCGGGATATGAGCACTACGAGGTGTCGAACTACGCCTTGAAAGGGTGTCGCTCGAAACACAACTCCTCCTATTGGCAGGGTGTTGAGTATCTCGGAATAGGCCCAGGGGCCCACTCCTACAATGGTGATGTGCGTCGCTGGTGTGAGCAGGGCGTCGAGGAGTATATTCACGGTGCAGAGTATGGCTCGGAGGAGTTGTCGCAGGGCGATAAATTGAATGAGTATGTGATGACCTCGTTGCGATGCGCAGAGGGGTTGTCGCTGGCGAAGGTAGAGCATGATTTCGGAGAACAGGAGCGTGAAAGATTGGAGCACGAATCATCGAAAAATGAGTTGGCGCAGCTGCTGCAAAACGATAACGGGATGTTGCGAATAGCCCCTGAGAATATGCTTCTCTCCGATTTTGTAATCGCGGCTCTAATGGCCTGAAAGTGACTCATATTATATATATAGTATAAATTATTAAAATTTTTTAATAAATACTTTGTTTTGTCGTTAAATAGATTTACCTTTGCGGCAAAATTTGAATGTAAAAACAACAAATTATCAGATAATTATGAATGAAGTAAAATTTAGCCCGGACACCTTGTTTGAGGTGAGCTGGGAGGTATGTAACAAGGTCGGCGGTATCCACACCGTATTGGCTACAAAGGCTCTGACCGTTACAAAAGAGATGGGCGATAAGTATATCACTATCGGCCCGGATTTTTCGCAGGATAGCGAAGTGTCGGAGTTCGTTGAGGATCCGATATTGATGAAGACATGGCGTCAGGCTCTCTATAACGATGGCATCCGTGTTCGTATCGGTCGTTGGAATGTATGCGGTAACCCTATCGCAATCCTTATCGACTTCACTACACTCTTTGCAAGCAAGGACGATGTGTTGAAGGAGTTGTGGGATGACTACAAGGTTGATTCTATCTCTGGTCAGTGGGATTATGTAGAGCCTGTATTGTTCGGTTACTTGGCAGGTAAGGTTATCGAGTCGTATGTGGATAACTTCTGCGTAACTACCGAGAAGGTGGTGGCTCACTTCCACGAGTGGATGACCTGCTCGGGTGGTCTTTACCTGCGCAAGCACTCGCCATACATCGCAACCGTGATGAGTACTCACGCAACCGTGATGGGTCGTTGCATTGCAGGTAACAACCTTCCGCTCTATGGCAACTTGGAGCAGTTCAATGCCGACGACTTGGCTCGTCAGTTCAATGTTATGGCAAAGCACTCTATCGAGAAGATGGGTGCTAAGAACCACGACGCATTCCTCTCGGTTAGCGACATCACAGCTCGCGAG
>JAFZDR010000079.1 GCA_017561105.1 Alistipes sp.
TATGGGTTGTATGTGCCAATCAATAGGCTCATAGCCACCAATTTATGGGTTTTTAAGGCGATTTAGAAGTAACCTCCCTTGTCCTTAATCTCCTGGATAGTCTGACCCTCGTGTACCCACTCGAAGATGCGCTTCTCGTTCTCCTTGATCTCCTCAGCACGGATGAGAACATCGTAAGCGATTTCGCGTGGTACTACCAATACACCGTCGATATCACCGAGGATAACATCACCCGGCTTGATGGTTACATCTCCAATTTTGATAGGTGTCTGGTAGTGGGTGATAAGGCAACGACCAAGCGAGCCATTCGATATACGATACTCGTAGAAGATTGGGAAATCTGCCGCGAGAATCTGGTGTGTATCGCGGATACCACCGTCGATGCAGGCAGCCTTAACCTTCTTGCCCTTGGCTGTCGAGGTCATTACACCACCCCAAAGAGTAGCGTCCTGATCGCGGCTTGTATCCCACACTACGAAGTGATCCTCTCCGAGCTCATCGAGCATCTGTGTACGGAACTCCATCTCGCCTGTGATCTTCACATTCGGAGCACTCTTAACAGTGAAGGCAAAGCCCGCTACTGTCTGATACTCGCGCAACGACTTGATACGGTTAGGCAAAGCCTGCTGCAAAAGGCAGAACTCGCGCATAACATCATTTACGGCACCGAGATACAACTGCTCAAAACGAGCCAGCAACTCCTTGTCAGGAATTGGGAACGGCTTTGTGCAAATGCCCTCACGAGCCTCAATAAGTTTTTCGAGGTTCATCATACCAACCTCTTTCTTGTACTGATCTACACTCATTTTTTATCTCTTTTAAATTCTATTTCTAAGTAAATGGTATCGACATTCCTCCATCAATCGGAATATCGGCACCAGTGATGTAACGACCCTCGTTCGAGCAGAGCAATAACACGGCAGGGGCAATGTCGCCAGGCTGTCCTACGAAACCGACAGGTATAGACTTCTCGATCTTTTCGCGATAGGCAGCATCCGACAACGCCTTCTCGTTGCGTACTGTTTCGATAGCTCCCGGAGCAATGTTGTTGATGGTGATGCCATCGCCAGCAAGCTGTCCGCAGAGTGTCATTACCAGATTGTTCTGAGCTGCCTTTGTTGCCGCATAAATCGCCATGGCGGTATTAGGGCGATGCTGCTGTACACTACCTACGGTTACGATGCGTCCCCACTTGCGCTCGCGCATGGCAGGTACGCACGCCTGAATAAGAGCCAACGAAGCGCGTACATTGACATGCATCTGCTTGTCGAACTCTTCGTTGTTGATATTCTCCCAAGGGTTGCGAATCTGCACCGAGGCGTTCAAAACAAGGATATCTACTGCGAGATTATTCTCACGAGCAAATGCCTCCCAATCCTCTTTTACGCTCTCTTTCGACAGGTCGTATTTCCAAGTCAGGTACTCTCCTCCCGCAGCCTCGATAGCATCGAGAGTGTGTTGTGCTACCGCATCATTCGAGCACCAATTCACTATTACACGCGCACCTTGCTCGGCAAGCAGCAGGGCAATGGACCTGCCAATGCCCTGACCGCTACCGGTTACAAGTGCTGTTTTACCTTTTAGGTTAAACATAGTGCAAAACTATTAAATTCCGCCTACGATTGGGTACCAATCCGGACGATAAGGGTCCTGGTGGAAGCGTGCGTAGTAGTCGCCGTGCTTCTCGTAGTATTTCTCGTAGAACTTCATCTTGTCCTCGTCGAGCGATACACCCAAACCTGGTCCCTCCGGTACCTTGATAGAGCCATCCTCGTACTTCATCAAACCACCCTCGATGATATCATCCAAGAGGTAGTGGTAGTGAGCATCACCCGGCATATTCATCTGCGGGATAGTCGAAGCGGTGTGCAACATCGCTGCCAACTCGATACCGAACTCAGCACCCGAGTGCATTGCAACACCGAGGTTGAAGGTACGACATACCGATACCAAATCCTTCACGCCGCGTGGACCCTCCCAGTAGTGGAGGTCGGTGAGGATAATATCGATAGAGTTCATGTGGATTGCAGGACCGAGGTCGTCAAACTTGTTTGGATACATATTTGTAGCCAACGGAATGTTTACCTTCTCGCGAACGGCACGCATACCCTCCAAGCCCCAAGATGGGTCCTCGAAGTATTGTGGCTCCAACTCCTCCATACGCTTACCGGCCTTGATAGCTGTAGCTACGCTCCATACGCCGTTAGGGTCGATACGAAGACCAAAGTCGTCGCCCAACTTCTTGCGGCAGAGCTCGAGCACGCGAACCTCCTCCATTGGGTCCATAACGCCGGCCTTCAACTTCATAGCCTTCACACCGAGAGTTTCGTGCAACTCTACGCAGTGCTCTGCCATATCCTCTGCAGTCTGGTCGTGACCACCTCCCGGACGATCGTAACGCCAGAAGAGGTATGCAATCATAGGGATGCGATCGCGCAAAGCACCACCGAGCAAACGGTGCATAGGCACACCTGCAACCTTACCCTGAATATCGAGGCAGGCGATTTCGATAGCACCATAAAGACGCGCATTCGACATATAGTAGATACTACGCAAGACCTTCATCTTGATAGTCTCCAAGTCGAATGGGTTAAGACCGATAATTCTTGGCTTGAGCTTCATCAATGCAGCCTTAGCGTCACCGCCGCCGCACTCTCCCAAACCTACAATACCCTCATCGGTAAAGATCTCCACGATGTTGCGGAGAAGGTAACCCGGGTGAACACCCGTGTTGTGGCGAAGTTGCGCATTCATCGGAATAGCAACCACGCGAACTCTCATGTCAGTAATTTTCATAAGAATTTTGTTTTAAAATGGGTTAAACTATCTGTTAACTAAAATCTACTTTCGCTTTTGTGGCTCAAATATATACTCCCAAGGTTTAAACGAGTATTTTGTACCATCGGCAAGTGTTACATCAACTGCAACATCCGAGAAGTTGCCGACGAAGAGTACATCGTCGTGACCCTCCAACGTTCTCTTGAACGAGATGATGTCGGCAGGAACGCTGTTGTCTATCCACTCGGTCTTTCCATAAGGAAGAGCCTTGTACTCCTTGCGCATCTTTGCCCAAGCCTGAATCTTTGCTGTTCTATCCTTGGCTACATCAGTTGCGCCATCAACTTTCCAATTTATCCAGCTATCCTTGTGACCAAAGAACGAAATTCGCTTGTCATATGCAATCTCCTGACCGTTGAAGAGGAACGGGACACCGTCCAAAGCGAATGTCAATGCCAGCATTACCTCGCAGCAGGCATTTCCACAAATCTTCTCGATGCGATTGTGCTGCGAATACTCCGCCAAGTCGTGATTCTCGTACATATTCCAGTTCAAAGAGCCCTTCGGACGCTTGGCTGTCATCTCCTCATGAACCTCGCGAGCACGGGCAAAGCCCAAACGCCAAGGCATCTTAATACTCTTCTGAATGCCTACGGCCTCCACTACAACCAAAGCCTTGACTACATAGGTGCAAATCTCCCAGCCATAGTTTGCATCGAATGCATAGCAGGTGTTTTCAAGCAAGTCCGACTCGGCAATCATTACCATATCCGGCTTAATCTTCTCCAACTCTCTACGAGCATTCTCCCAGAATGAGATAGGTACATATTCGCAAACATCACAACGGAAACCATCGGCACCATAATAGGTCATGTAGTGCTTCATCACGCTCATAAAGTAGTCGCATGTCTCCTTCTTGGTGGTGTCGAACATCGGGAAGTTCCAGCGAGTCAGTTTCAGCTTGCCATTCTCATCGTACAAGAAGAACTCGGGATGCTCCTTTAGCACCTTTGCCGAAGGGCCACAATGAGCAAATACGAGGTCGAGCAATACCCTCATACCGAGTTTGTGGGCATGCGCAATAAAATCCTGCAAGTCCTTATCTGTTCCATACTCAGGGTCTACATGGAAGTAGTCGCTAATGCGATATGGGTTACGAGGGTCGTTAAAACCTGCACGAATCTGCTTAGGGCTCCACTTGCTGCGATCCATATCGGTGTCCGATTCGCAAACAGGGATGAGATAGATTACACCTACGCCCAGATCCTTAAGTCTTTTAAGACCCTTCTCTGCGCCCTTTAAGGTTCCCTCTTCACTGAAATTACGAAGTACAAGCTGATAGCTTACACTCTCGCGAAACCACTCCGAGGTCTTGCGGGCTTGAAGATGAGAGTACGACTCTTGCGCCATTGCAGAGGTGCAAAACAGCGCGAATGAGATGAATAATAAAAATCTTTTCATATTGTTAGGGGTTAATTTACTCTTCATATCGCTCTTTGAGGAAAGTGAACTTCGCTGCTGCGGCAATCAACAGACCTCCGATAAGGAAGAAGATACCCATTGATGAGATGCCTAAGCCGAACGCCTCGATACTTGTGCCGTCGCCCTGCACTGCGCCCAAATATACGGGAGCAAGGCAACCGACAATAAATGCAAATGCTGTAAGGATACCCACCGACGATGCACGGAGCTTAGGGTCGATAACGTCGAACATTGCAGCGTAGATGTTAGAGTCGTACACGCCGCGGAATATGCCATACAATGCCATTGCTGCGCCTGCCACCCAGATGTTCGATGCAAGACCTACCGCCAAGAGGAATGGCGCACCGCCCAACAGACCGATATACTCGGTACGCATACGCGCCAACTTGCTCTTCTGCGCCATCTTGTCCGACATACGACCGCCAATCATCACTCCCAAAATCGCAAAGCCGCAACTTGTAAGCATTGCAATAGAGCTTGCCATGGCAAGATTCTCTCCACCATAGAATTTAAGATTGAAATACTTCGCAGCCCATGTTGTGATGCCTATATTTACAAATACCTGGCATCCGAAGGCCAATGCCAAAAGCCAAATTGTCTTTTTCGAGAAGATACCCTTGATAAGTACAGAGAATGGAATTCGCTCGTTCTGCTCCTTAATCTGCGGAGTATCCTCCATACGCACAACGCAGTAGAGGGCAATAAGGAGTCCGAATACGCCAAAGCCAATAAATGCATAGTTCCAGCCCCACGCCTTCGA
>JAFZDR010000080.1 GCA_017561105.1 Alistipes sp.
GAATACGCTGGCCGTAGCCTGCTCGTCAGCGGCCGCATTTTGCCACTTGATCTTCTCTTGGCGCAAGAACTCGGAGAACTCTACAATATCCATCAACTTACCCTCCTCGCCAATCTTTTTCAGCTTGTTTTGGTCGCCTGGGTAACGACGATTATTGCTAGAATATACGCCATTGTACTCCTTTTCGTTAACGATAAACCACACCCACTTATAGTCGAGGTTGGGGATCTGCGTGCTACCCTCGTAGCTGGGCATACCCTCGCTAAAGGGGGTCTTAACATACCAAGTGATAATGTCATCACGCACAGCCTTGGCATCGATACGGAACACGCGCTGGCCGTAGTGGGCATCGAAGGTGTATATATCCTCGGTAGATTTATATACATCGCCCACGGCTCCCGACTGATTCTCTTCGCCCGTTTCCACCTCAGTCTCGATGCTATTCACGCCCTTGATGGTGATGGTATAGGTGTAGTGGGTATTGCGTTTGATGGTAAAGTTATTGTAGTCGCCGCCAGAACCACTATTGCCAAAGTTACCCAAATGGATATAGTAGGTAACATCGGCCTCAATGAACTGCGTACCAGTGGTTACATCGCTATCGACACTCATCTGCACCTTACCCTTGAGAACGAGGTAGGTAGCATCCTCCGACGCGTATTCCCACTTGCCATTAGTGGTATCATAGCTTCCGTCGCTATGCTTCGAGCGTAGGTCGCGATCATTATATTGGGTGATGGAGTTGGTATCCTCCATATTCTCCAGCATATAGAACGAGAAGCTACTCACACCATTGGTGTTAGACTCGAAATATTGCATCTCGCTATCGAAGTAACCCAACTCGTCGGCATCCTTTAGCTTGCCGCCCTCGGTAACAGGCAGGATATAAGTACCCTTGGGCAGTCGCATCACCTGCCACGACTCGGGCACAAAGGCTTTCATCTGCTGTCCCGTAACACCCGACGAGCCAATAGCGACATTGACCGTAACCTTAGCATCGAGGCGCACAAGTGGGATAGTAACACCGCTACCGCCCTTAGTTATCTCGCCCCTATCCGAAATCGTTACACCATCGGCATAACCCGACATTAGGAATATTCCCGTACGCGAGGTGATCTCCTGATTCATCGTGATGGTCAGTGCCTGAAGTTCCTCTAAGGTGCGAACTGTGTTCAACTGCTCGGCCGAGATATTGAGCTGATCGGCATTCAGATTAGCGATAAGATATATGCTACCGCCCACGATCGTAGGCGTCTTAATCATCACCGAGCCGTTGGTATCCTGCTGATATGTGTTGGTGCGATTATTCACGGTCCAGTGGTAACCAGGCATTGCAGGCAAGCTCTCCTTGCGGCTATTATAGTCGTAGAAGTGAGAATCAACTCTATTACCATTGGCATCGAATATATAGACAAAGATATTCTCCACGCGCGACTCGGCATTCTCGCCAAGTGTTGCGCGTGTAGTGATGTCGATTCGCTCGAAGTTGCTATGGCCAAACTTAAGTTGTGCCCATACCTCTTTCTCGCCCACCGCGGGATCATACTCCACAAGTTTATCTGCGCAGGCTGCCATCAGTATCGACAACAAGCCAATAATGTATAATGTATATCGCCTCATTCTCAAATCTTAATTAAAATCTACTTGACCGCCTCCCGTCTCCCAATCCTCGACACGGAAGTCGAACTCACCCGAGTAAGGGTTATACGACACGGTAACCAACGCATTGATAAAATCGTTACGCTTGATGGCCGTAACCTTCGACGACTGCTGACTCACGGGGTCGATTGCGGTCAGAGGTATAACTGCCTCGCGATTAATATCTTCGGTCTTAGTGGTTGTCGTTTTGGTAATTTTATAGAAGTAAAAACCCATATTAGCATATCCGTCAGAATAGCCTCCCTTTACAGTCTCGCCATCGATGTATAAATAACGCCCATCGGTTTCATAATCCTTGATAAGTATGGCATTACTTTTATCGCTTAGATTAAATCTATCTCGCGAGTCGCTCAGTGTAACGGTATTATTTGTCGCCTTAAGATATGTATTCGATTCTACATTCTTAATGTAAAAGCGCGAATCCGAGTATGTAATCTGCCATATATTACGCGCGGCAATTGCATCGAAGTCGCCAATCGAAGCCAACACAACCGAACTACCGTCCACACTCAGATATTTCTGTGTAGTAGGGTTATATATCAAAAAATACTCCTCCGAAACATTCTTCATATCTTTAGCTTTCTTAATAGCCACATCCGAATCGCGACTATATACATCCAATGTCCACGAAGCATCTTCGTAGCTCATATTCAGCGTATATGTAAACCCGTCAGCGTCCTTACTCTCCAACAGATAACCATCATACACCACGGCGCTCGACTGCGAATTTATCGTCTTGTAACTCTTGCTCGCATCTCGCACAAAGGGTTGCAAGGCGTCTGTCGATGTGGCCACGATAGCTCCCTTCGGGAAAGAGTATTTGTCATCGCTACCGTCGTCAAACACATAGGCTCCACGCTGGGCAAAGTCATTACTAAAGGTGAGGTTATTTATCTTCAACGGCAGAACACCACTATCGTTCTTTACCTCGATGCGCAGGCGGGCGATGCTACGCACCAACTCGCCCTCGACGAAGTTGCTACC
>JAFZDR010000009.1 GCA_017561105.1 Alistipes sp.
CCACTATCGTCGTAGTCGAAGTGGATGTCGGTCATCGCCACAAGGGCAAACTTCTGCTCTGCACCCCCAGCCAGAGGTGTGAGCGTGAAGTCGTAAGTATGCTGTTTAGGGTCGTATTTCTGATAGAAACAAGGGATATTTTTCTCGTTCGTATCAATCTTGTACTCTGCTGGAACGGTTATGTAGATGTACCATGCGTCGGATGTGACTCGCATCGAATAGTAACCCGCTGAATTGGTGTGTGTTACCGAGAAGCCGTCGCTTACTGCTACATCGGCTACGGGGTTGCCGTTTGTGTCCTTGATTAAGCCTGAGATATTGCGATATATGATGAGGTGATCCTCTTCGCTCTCGAAATACTCCAATGTTGTTTGTGTGCCACGATTATAGGTTATGCTCTTGAATTCGCGAACAATGCCGGCCTTCAAGTTCTTATCGCTCCACGATGCCGTCATCTTTTCGCCAGATTTCTCTACAAACTCAACTGTGCAGGCACCTGTTTCGCCGGCCGGAAGTGCGATATGGAAAATACTCTCAGTTGAGGTTGAAAGTGCGAAATTCTCAGGGAGATTATATGTTATAATGTTGCTTGCACTGCTGCTTGGTGTGAGCTCTCCGTTTGTACAATTTATAGTGAATTCGCCGGCAAGTCTGGCTGTCGAAGATGTGATTACAACCTTCGATAATATCGTATTTTCATTGCTTGCCTTTATCGGAAAACGCAAGATGCCGGAGAGGTGGTTGATGGTGACTTTGTTGTTGCTGATTTCGGCATATCCATACATAGGCAAAGTGCCTGATTCTGTGGTATTTTTCGCATATCTTTGTATGGCTGGAAACTCCACTGTCGAAGCGTTGTTTGAGTATGGATAAATAATGGAATAAGGGTATGATAAAGCGGTGTCGAAATTGAATGTCGCACAGCTCTTGTTGTCGGTGTTTATATTGGCCTCGTGGGAGCAATATCCGTTTATGGCAATGCGGTCGCCGTCACACCAGTAGACTGGGTAATTTTCGCCAACTTTTTCGCCAAGTTGGGTGCGTGTCCCCTCCAATGTAATGGTGATGCTGGTGATGGAGTTTTTATTTGAGTGAATGTCGTCTATTGCATATGTTGAGCAAGAAAATGTCAATAATGTTGTTAGTGCCAATAGAACTTTGGTCAGATTTTTCATTTTTTGGTTTGTTTTTTGTTATCTCTGTTTTCGTATTTGCTCTGCAAATATAGCACTCTTTTATCGAAAATCAAACAATGTGAAATCTTCGTTGTATTTTGTCGTCTAACAGTTGTTAGTTATCAACTTTTTTTCTATCTTTGCGAGGTTGTATTGGCTCCGTAGTTCAATGGATAGAATTTGAGATTCCGGTTCTTACGATAGCGGTTCGAATCCGCTCGGAGTCACAGAGTAAAACTGAAAACGGAGAGGTGAAAACTGAAAACTATGGATAACAGACGATTTGTAGAGAGCGACAGCGAGTTGGAGAGCAGAATTCGCCCGCAAGAGTTGGATAACTTCTCGGGTCAGGAGAAGATAGTCGAGAACTTGCGCGTCTTTATTAAGGCTGCGTTGATGCGTGGTGATTCGCTCGATCACACCCTGCTGCACGGCCCTCCGGGACTTGGAAAGACCACCCTTGCGAATATCATCGCAAACGAGATGGGTGCACAATTGAAGGTAACTTCGGGCCCTGTACTCGATAAACCGGGCGATTTGGCAGGACTTTTGACAAATCTTTCAGCGGGAGATATTCTCTTTATCGACGAGATTCATCGCCTCTCCCCTATTGTTGAGGAGTATCTCTACTCGGCAATGGAGGATTTTAAGATAGATATCGTGCTCGATAAGGGCCCTTCGGCACGCTCTATTCAGATTGAACTTGCGCCATTTACACTCGTCGGAGCTACTACGCGAAGCGGTCTTTTGACTTCGCCTTTGCGTGCTCGTTTTGGTATTCAGTGCCACCTCGAGTATTACGATTCGCAGGTATTGAGTCGCATCGTTAAGCGTTCGGCATCTATTTTGGGAGTTTCGATTGACGATGACGCTGCACTCGAGATTGCATTGCGTTCGCGCGGTACTCCGCGTATTGTGAATGCCCTGTTGCGCCGAGTTCGCGACTTTGCAATGGTAAAGGGCGAGGGATGTATTGATTTGGCTATTACACGAATGGCGTTGGAGGCGTTGAATATTGACTCGCGCGGTTTGGATATGATGGATAATAAGATTCTCTCGACAATTATCGCTAAGTTTAATGGCGGTCCTGTAGGTTTGAATACTATTGCGACAGCCGTGAGCGAGGATGCTGGCACTATCGAGGAGGTCTACGAGCCATTCCTTATTAAGGAGGGTTTCTTGAAGCGTACGCCGCGAGGTCGCGAGGTTACCGAGTTGGCATACAAACACTTGGGATTAACTTTGCCCGAGCGTGAAGGTGAGTTATTTTAGCAATAAACATATTAAATTTATCAAAAAACAAAACAACTATGGCAAAGGTTATTACAATTATCGGTTCGGGTATGATGGGTTCGGCTTTGGCCTTCCCTGCTGCAGAGAATGGTCATGAGGTTCGTTTGGTAGGTTCGCCACTCGATAATGAAATTATCGACGCGTGCATCGCTACAAATCGTCACCCTAAGTTCGATCGCGACTTCCCTGCCGGCGTAAAGTATTACAAGGTTACCGAGTGGAAAGAGGCTGTTAAGGGTGCTGATTTCGTAATCGGTGGTGTATCGTCGTTCGGTGTGGATTGGTTTGGCGAGGAGATCTTGGCAAACTTGGATCCTGCAATGCCTGTACTCTCGGTTACCAAGGGTTTGATTAACCTCGAGGACGGTACTCTTATTTCGTATCCTGACTACTGGCGCAAGAACTTGCTCGAGAAGGGCATCGATCGCCATGTATGCGCCGTAGGTGGTCCTTGTACTTCGTACGAGTTGGTATTCCACGATCAGACTGAGGTTGCTTTCTGCGGTGTTAATACTGCTGAGTTGAAGATGATGAAGGAGGCTATGACAACTTCGTACTACCACATCTCTCTCACTAACGATGTTATCGGCTTGGAGAGCGCAGTAGCATTGAAGAACGCATATGCTTTGTCGGTTGCAATGACTGTAGGTTTGGTTAATCGTCACCATGGCGAGGATGCAGGTTTGCACTACAACTCGCAGGCTGGCGCATTCTATCAGGCTGTACGCGAGATGACTCGCTTGATGGCTATTCAGAATGGTTCGCAGGATGCTTTGAACATCGGTATCGGTGACCTCTACGTAACAGTTTACGGTGGACGTACACGTAAGATCGGTATTTTGCTCGGCGAGGGTAAGACCTACGAGGAGGCAATGGATATCTTGGCTGGTGTAACTCTCGAGTCGCTGGTTGTAGCTCGTCGCGTAGCGAAGGCTATCTACCGCAAGGCAGAGCTCGGTCAGTGCTCGATGGAGGATTTCCCAATGTTGTGTCACTCGAACGATGTACTCGAGAATGGCAAGGATGCTGAGTTGCCTTGGGAGTCGTTCACTTTTGATCACACAAAGTAGTAGGATATGGCAGAGTTAAAGGGTCTGCTTTTTGATGTAGATGGTACGCTGGTGGATAATCTGGCGTACCATTTTGCGGCCTTCGATGAGTATGCTAAGCGCGAGGGCTTTACATTGCTCGAGCCTATGTCGTTGAAGATGAATGGTATGCATAGCAACCAGATCTTCCCGATGATGGTTGGCGACAAGGTGGTTGCTGAGTATGGTATTGATAGATTGAATCGCGAGAAGGAGGAGGTTTATCGTGAGATGTATCACGATAAAGTTGAGCCTATCGCCGGACTTGTCGAGTTCTTGCAGGCGGCAAAGGCTGCCGGCGTGAAGTGCGCTTTGGGTTCGTCGGGCTGTCGCGAGAATGTCAATATGATTATCAATGGATTGGGTATTGCCGATTTGGTTGATGCCTCTATCAGTGGCAGCGATGTTACCAACGGAAAACCTCACCCCGAGATCTTCACAAAGGCGCACGAGGCTATGGGTTTGAAGGCCGAGGAGTGTATCGTTGTTGAGGATGCCGTAAATGGTATTTTGGCGGGTGTTGCTGCGGGTTGCAAGTGTCTTGCAATTACCACAACCGCAACTGCTGAAGAGTTGACTAAAGCGGGTGCCGATTTGTGCATTGAGGACTACTCTACTATTACTATCGATGACTTAAACGCATTGCTTAATTAAGTGCGGCTAAGTATAATAAAATGAGAGGGTTTGTGCCCTCTCATTTTTTGTTTGTTAGAAGCTGTATTTTGCCAAGAGATTTATACGGTTGGAGTGAGCCTTTGTGCCATCCATATTCTTGCGATGGCCGTAGAGATACTCGGCTGCAAGGGTAAATCGCGGAGTCAGTTTCCAGAACACATTTCCAAAGATGTACTGTCCCTGCTTGTACATATCCTCGCTATATACGCCATTCTTTTTGCGCACTGTAACAGCCGAGTAACCGCCCGAAACAAAGAGATCCGAGAGAATATTTACCTGAGCTGCAGCCTGCCAGCCAAACATAGGTGTAGCCTGTACCTTGGTTGGGTCGTTAGGGCGTGGCGTGAAGTCGAGTCCCGAACCCATTAAGTCGTTGATGTAGCGTGTGATACCCTCACCATATATACCGTTCATAAAGAGCTGCAAATACTTGGTTACATGGATGTTTCCGCTGAACTGTACGCCCCAGCCGAATAGATCATCTTCGGTAGCAGCACTCTTGTTGTAGAGATACATGTCGCGGAATACGGCCGATGCACGGATATGGCTCTCTCGCTCTTTACCCCAATTATACTGCAGGTAGATAGGGAAATCAGGCACGCGCTGAGGGATGGCCTCGAGAGTCTCGCCGTATGTTCCCGATACGCCCGGCATCTCGGCTGCAACACCCGCCTTGAGGTGGTTGTCGAGGAAGTCGCGCTCGTAGCGAATCATAGTCGCATAGCGGAAGTTGTAGGCGTTAGGACCCTGGAAGTCGATAGTTGTAGGGGCTGCGTTAAGGTCACAGAAGGTGGTTACATCGCGACCAATGGTCAAACCAAGCATCTGCACATAACCCGAACGAACTCGAGGCATATAGCTGCCTGTAGCACCGCCACGGAAGTCGAAATCCATAAATACATGTACCTGGCCGAGCTTCTTGGTGTTGGCAATACCTCGGATAAAGAGTCGCGAGGTTGTTGCATCCATTCTAATCTCCTGCTTGTCGGCAGGTGTGAGTGTCATTGGCACATTGTACGGCACCATGTCGATGTTGTTTACGGTGCGATCAAACGAGTAGGCTGCACGAAGTGCAATGTCGCCACCAATGGCAAATGAGAAGGTGTTGCGCTTGTCGGCAAAGATTGCCGAAGGCATTGATACTTGCTGATAGCCACTGCGTGTAGCGCTTTTGTGATCGTCAATTGCCGCTCTTACTGCGCTGTTTTTCATCGCAAGATCCTGCTGATTACATCCCTGCGGATAGCAAGAGATGGTGTCGGTTTCGCTCGCCGAAATGATATATACGGTAGGCTCTGCGGTACCGTGATTGTATCGCTGCAAGCGAAGTTGTGCCGAGGCGGTCATTGTCGCAGCCAAGGCTCCGAAGATAAGTAAAACTCTTTTCATACTAATTTGTTTTTTTAGTTACGCCTTACGAGGGTGCAAACCTTGTGCCACTACATGAACTCCTCCTCGTGCACAATCTCTTTTTCGAGCCCGTCGCGCCATCGAGCATAGGCGTGTGAACCGTCGCAGTAGGGTTTGTTTGCAGACTCACCGCAACGGCATAGTACCGCACGATTGCGTATCTCATAGGCAACACCGTCTTCGCGGGCGATGCGTATTCCGCCGCGCACCCATAATCCTCCGCTGGCGTGCATGGCATCATCTTCTATGAGTCCTAAACTTGGCTCGTAGTGGTGCTCGAATGGCAGATCCGAGCCGTTACCCCACGCCATGAGTCGTCCGCTTGGGCATAACGATGCCTGGCGTATGGCTTGTCGGCGTGCTGCATCGTCGAAGGATGTTTCGGCCGCAGCCCATACTCCCCCGCCGGCGTCGCAAAAGCGGGCAAAGACGCAGTATTGAGGGTTGTCGGTCAGGGTTACGGTGTCGCCCGATGTTATTTCGATATTGTCCAATAGCGCCTCGGGGCGGGCGGTAATCTTATGGTTCCACTTGTGCGAAAGATGCGTTCCGTCGCAATAGGGCTTGTTTTTTGATGCTCCGCAACGACAGAGCGATGTCGGCTCCTTCTCGGTCGAGAAGTGTTTGCCCTCTTCGAATTTCCAACTCTCGCCCAACTCGTTTGCGACGATGTGTTGTGTGGCTAACGGAGGTTGTCCATAGACCAAATAGGGACCTTTGTCGGTTACGACGATTTTGTACTCGGGAGCTGCAGGTGTGCTTCCGGTTTCGATTTTTTGCTTTGCCATAGTAATAAAAAATGTTGATTCTCGTTGCTTTATAGGGCAATAATTATTCCTAAATAGGGAATAATGTTTGTTATTGCCAACTTTTTTGTATATTTGCCGATTGTTAAGAGTTTTGAATATGAGAAGTCTAAAAATTCTGATTGTGACACTGCTGTCGATGACCGCTTTTGCCGCTTGTGATAAGGATAAAAGCGCATCGCTTGCGTTGGAGCGCACATCGCTCTACTTTGCATCGTGGAGCGATAGTGCACAAGATATCGCCTATACACCGTCAAATGCGGTGTCGGTGGCTGTAGCGAGCTATAGCGACGGCTGGAATGCCATCGTTAATGCCGCCAAGCAGACTATTACCATATGGCCTGTAGGTGCTACGGAAGAGGGTATGAGCAATGATGATCTCCCGAAAGAGGGCTCGGTGGTTGTTAATGCCTTGAACAAGGAGGGTCAGGCTACAAGCTACTACATCTATGTCTATATCAGCTCGTCGAAGTCGCTCGATGTGGCGGGCCGAGCAAACTGCTACATTGTTACAGAGCCTTGCATCAACTACACTTTCGATGCTATGCATCGTCCGGATGGTTCCGATTTGGCAACTGAGAGTGTTGCGCTCTTGTGGCAGAGTAATAGCGGCGTGGTTAAGAATGTCGGTCTGTTCGATGGCAGAGCATCGCTCTATGTTACTGCTAACTCGGAGGATCCTACTCTTGTGGAGAATACAAACGCAGTGGTTGCAGCTTACGATAAGTCGGGCAATGTTATCTGGAGCTGGCACTTGTGGATTGTGAATAATAATCCGCTTGCGGCGTACGATACATACTCGAACGGCAAGATCTTTATGCGTCAGAACCTTGGTGCTTTCACCAACTCGAATGGTTTGGCTGACGAGCAGATGATTTACGACTCATACGGAATGTACTATCAGTGGGGCCGCAAGGATCCGTTCCAGCGCCCATATTACTTCGATGCTTCGGGCGCAGATAACGAGAGTCGTTTCAATGAGAGCGGTGTGTATATCGACGATGACTACATCGAGCGCACATCAAGCAACGGTACTATCGAGTATGTAACCAAAAATCCTATGGTATTCATCACTACTGCGGGTGATCTCGAGTCGGAGGTTGCAGGAACTTGCGATTGGCTCGCACCGGGCTTTGGCAATGACAACTTGTGGAGTGAGAATGACAAGAGCGTTTACGATCCGTGCCCATTCGGTTGGCGAGTTCCGTCGTCAGATGATTTGTCGGTGTTGTATCTTGCTGATGAGGAGGATAATACCGATCTTGTAACTGCGAGAAAGCAGTACGGCTGGCACCTTTCGGATGGTAACAATAAGTATTTCTGGTCGGCTTGTGGCCGTCGTCGCTACACCGATGGTAAGGTCGAGAATATCAACTATAAGGAGGGCGTCTATCCTTCGCAGCCACAACCTTGGGAGGGTTACTATTGGACCTCGTCTGTGGGTACCGATGGTAAGGCTATAGCGCTCTATTTCGACCTCACAACTACTCGCACAATCAATAAGTTTGTTGCCGATGCACCTCACAATCGTGCAAACGGCTTCCAAATTCGCTGCGTAAGAGAGTAGGTTTCGAGTTTCAGAGTTAGAGAGTGGAGAGATATCTTCACTCTCTTTTTTTTTGGCACTCTCCTTGCACCTGTTGCGATACATATATAAAAAAATATTGCTATGAAAATATCTACAGGTAAGGGATATATCTCCCTTTTTGCATTGCTGGCCATATGGTCGGTGTCGGCTGTAACTTCGTTGCCTGGATTGGCTGTGTCGCCTATCTTGGAGGATTTGAGCCGAATCTTTCCCTCTGCCTCGCAGCTCGAAGTGCAGATGCTCACCTCGTTGCCTTCTCTGCTTATTATCCCATTTGTGTTGCTGTCAGGCTGGCTCTCTACGCGAGGTGAGTCGCTGAAGTTGCTCGCCGTAGGTTTGGCTATATTCTTTGTGAGTGGCATAGTATGTATCTTCGCGAAGGATATTCGACTGCTTATCGTTGCGGGGTGTGTTATGGGTATAGGTGCAGGCATAGCAGTACCCTACTCGACAGGTCTTGTCGTGCGCTACTTTACGGGCGACAGCCGAGTGCGACAGCTCGGTATATCGTCGGCGGTGAATAACCTCTCGTTGGTGGTGGCTACAGCCGTTGTTGGTTGGATCGCTACACGCGATTGGCACCTTGCATTTACGGTCTACCTCTTGCCTGCGGTGTCGTTGCTGCTTCTGCTCGCGTTGCGAAGTGCTAAACCTGCACCTGAGCCCAAGGAGAGCGACCAGTTGCGACAATCGAAGATAAATTGGATGCGCCTTACGGGTTTGTCGGTACTCTACTTTATTATAACCTTTACGACATTGGTTATCACCTTCTATCTCTCGTTCTTACTCGAGAAGTATCGCTTTCCGCAGGAGTTTTCGAGTGTTATGATATCGCTCTTCTTCCTCGCCATCATGTTGCCAGGATTGGCTCTGAATGCTATTATTCGCAGGGTGCGTTCGATGACTATTTTTGTGTCGCTTCTGCTTATTGTGGTAGGTCTGC
>JAFZDR010000010.1 GCA_017561105.1 Alistipes sp.
CGCGGATAAGCACCTTATCCCAAGTCGATCCAAGACCGAGCTGTGTAGGGAAGTTTGTCGCCTTATAAGCCTCTACACCGCGAATACCCTCATTGGTAAAATCGACCGGAATACCCAATCGTGTCTCCTCAATGAAGAATCGCTGAACCTCGTTCAATGCCCAGGCGTGATTACTTGCCGGCCAGATATATGGACTCTCGGTGGTCAATGGAGTGTTCCAACCCTTGAAAGAGTTGAGATGCTCGTCGATTGCACCCACACCATCCTTCCAAATCTTATTCTTCCACTCGGGAGTTGGGAGCTGATCGCGCAATACGCGACGGTAACCATAGAGCGTTACCATCTGGCATGTCTTCTCGTCGAGAGTCATCTGCGAGAGGAGATCCTCGATACGATCTTCGAGCTTCGCCTTCGGATTCTCGTAGATATCCATTTTGCCGTTCTTGTTGAAATCGATCCACCCCTTGTGATAGATTTTAGGCGTTGCGCCCACACAAAGAGGCAGGAGAGCTAACAACATCAAGAGCTTAGTTCTTTTCATATTTCGCCATTTTGAGTTATATCTTCTCCAAAGATACGAAAATTAATTGTATATTTGCAACATCGTAAATATAATTAATGTTTAACTCTAAGATATGGAGTCTTTAGGATTTATTGAATGGTGTTTGGAAAATCTAAACTACGGAACTATCACGTTGCTGATGGCTATCGAGAGTTCGTTTATTCCATTCCCGAGCGAGGTAGTTGTTCCTCCTGCTGCATATAAGGCTGCTGCTACCGGCGAGTTGAATGTATGGTTAGTTGTATTTTTTGCCACTCTTGGTGCATTGATAGGTGCTTTTATCAACTACTTCCTTGCACTGTGGCTCGGCAAACCTATTGTTTATAAGTTTGCAAACAGCCGTTTGGGCCATATGTGCCTACTCGATGAGCAGAAGGTAATCAAGGCGGAGCAGTTCTTTATCCGCTATGGCGTAGCAGCAACGCTCGTTGGTCGTCTTGTTCCTGCGGTGCGTCAGCTTATCTCCATTCCTGCGGGTTTGGCAAAGATGAATATCGCAAAATTTGCCCTCTTCACCGCTATTGGCGCAGGAGCGTGGAATGCCGTACTTGCAACTATGGGCTACCTCCTCGAAGCTGTAGTACCCGAGGAGCAACTCATCGCCACAGTTACCAAGTATAGTCACGAAATAGGTTACGGCATTATAGCTGTAGTGGCTATTGCACTCGCCTACCTAATCTATAAAGGTGTGAAGAAATAATGAAACACTTTGCTCTCATAGGCTACCCGTTGGGACACTCGCTCTCGGCAACATATTTTGCCGAGAAGTTCGAGCGTGAGGGTATCGATGCGGAGTATTCGCCACTGCCGATAGAGCGCGCAGAGGAGGTTCTACCCCACTGCACAAAGCTCGCAGGTTTCAATGTTACCATACCTCACAAGCAGGCTATTATGCCCTACCTCGCCGCAATAAGCGAGGAGGCGCAGGCGATTGGTGCAGTGAATTGTGTAAAGGTAACAAACGAATGTCTGATCGGCTACAACACCGACGTAATAGGTATTCGCAAATCGTTGGAGGGCATTGCGCTCAAGGGTGCGAAGGCTGTAGTTCTCGGTACGGGCGGTGCATCGAAGGCGGTGCAGTATGTTCTGCGCGAGGGCGGAGCCGAGGTCGCAGTCGTTTCGCGTTCGAAGGGCTCGGCCGACTTGACCTACGCAGATTTAACCGCGGAGTTAATTGCCGAGTGCGACATCATAGTGAACACTACCCCACTCGGAATGTTCCCGAATATTGACAATGCTCCCGAGTTGCCATACGCAGCACTCTCGACAAAGCACACCCTTTTCGACTGCGTATATAACCCACAGCGTACCAAGTTCCTGCGACTCGGTGCCGAGCAGGGTGCTCGCACAATCGACGGACTTACAATGTTCTACGCCCAAGCTGAAGCTTCGTGGCAAATATGGCAGGAGTAACCTCGCCTAATCTCTCAGTCGCAGCAGCGTCTTAGCCTGCTTATAGTCACTCTCATCGACAATCAATCTGGCACGAACAACGCCCGGATAGAGCGTTGCCATATACTCATTCTCTATCTGCGCATATATGCCCGCGCACGCGAGAATACTCTTTGCCATCTCTGCCTCGACAGCCGTATTATACTCCGCCACAACTACCAACTCATCCACCTGCATAGCCATACTACTTTCGACTTTATTAGAATTATTTTTTAAATAACCTACAACAAAAACCACGCCCAAACTATCAGAGAGAAGGGTACCATAAAACGCAGTGCGAAAAACAAAAAAGTTTTCTGCATTCAGCTTTTCGTTTTCAGTTTTATTTCATATCTTTGTAGTTGGCAATTTAGCACTATATTATGAGCAGTTTTGTACATCTACATACCCACACCCAATACTCTCTCCTCGATGGTCAGGCGAGTGTCAAGAAACTCGTCGATAAGGCTATCAAGGACGGCATGCCGGGCATAGCCATTACCGACCACGGTAACATGTTCGCCATCAAGGAGTTTATGAACTATGTGGGCAAGGTGAATGGTGCAAAAGCGGGTCGCGAAAAGGATCTCAAGAAGTTGCTCGACAAGATGCTCAACCTTCAGGGTGAGCATAGCAATCTCGCCACATATTTAGCGCAGCTTAAAGATGACGAGAGCGCACTCAAGGCTGAAATTGCCGCTGAAGAGAAGAAGCACAAAGGTTACGAGCCAAGCGAGGAGCAGGCAAAGCAGCTTGCGACACTTGCAGCGGATATCGCCACCCTCGAGGATATGCAGAAGGAGTTTGGCTTCGATGCAGTGAAGGCTCGCGAGATGATTGTCGAGTCGGAGAGCATCGCGCCATTCAAGCCG
This sequence comes from Alistipes sp., assembly GCA_017561105.1. Classification (GTDB taxonomy): domain Bacteria; phylum Bacteroidota; class Bacteroidia; order Bacteroidales; family Rikenellaceae; genus Alistipes. Next base: position 2,869 of record JAFZDR010000010.1, read on the forward strand.
ATTATCGGTTGCGAAGTGTATGTTGCTCGTCGCGGTAACCTCGAATGGAAGAGCGACAAAGCCGACCTTGGTGGTTATCACCTTATTCTCCTGGCAAAGAATTTCAAGGGTACAAAAACCTTATCAAGATAGTATCGAAAGCGTGGACCAACGGTTTCTATGGCCGTCCGCGTACCGACCGCACCGAGCTCGAGAAGTACCACGAAGGTCTTATATGCTGTTCGGCCTGCTTGGGAGGTGAGATTCCGAAGTTGATAACCGACGACCGTTTGGAGGAGGCTGAGGAGGCTATCAAGTGGCACAAAGAGCTCTTTGGCGACGACTACTACTTAGAGTTGCAGTTGCACAAAGCAACAGTCGAGCGTGCTAATCACGAGGCATACGAGATGCAGTGCAAGGTAAATGAGCATCTCGTTGAGTTTGCTCGCAAGCTCAATATCGGATTGGTCTGCACCAACGATGTTCACTTCGTGGATGAGAAAGATGCCGAGGCTCACGACCGCCTTATCTGCTTGAGTACAGGCAAGGACCTCGACGATCCGAAGCGTATGCTCTACTCCAAGCAGGAGTGGATGAAGACTACTGCCGAGATGCAGGCCATCTTCGCGACACATCCCGAGGCTATCGAAAATACGGTAGCTATCTGCGACAAGGTGGAGCGCTACTCTATCGACCACGCGCCTATTATGCCGGTATTCCCTATCCCTGCCGAGTTTGGCACCGAGGAGGAGTATCGCGCACGCTTGACCGAGGAGGACCTCTTCAACGAGTTCACCCGCAACGAGAATGGCGAGGTGGTAATGGATGAAGAGTCCGCAAAAAAGAAGATCGAAAAGCTTGGCGGTTACGACAAGCTCTATCGTATAAAGTTCGAGGCCGACTACCTCGCAAAACTCACCATGGAGGGTGCCGAAAAGCGATATGGCGCACCTCTATCGGAGGAGGTTTCGGAGCGATTGCGCTTCGAGCTCTACATCATGAAGACAATGGGTTTCCCTGGCTACTTCCTTATCGTGCAGGACTTTATCCGTGCCGCACGCGAGGAGTTGGGCGTATGGGTAGGTCCCGGCCGTGGATCGGCTGCGGGATCGGCCGTGGCGTACTGCTTGGGAATTACGCAGATTGACCCTATCAAGTACGACTTGCTGTTCGAGCGTTTCTTGAACCCTGACCGTATCTCGCTGCCCGATATCGATATCGACTTCGACGATGAGGGTCGTGGACGAGTGCTCGATTGGGTAACCAAGAAGTACGGCAAGGAGAAGGTGGCGCACATCATCACCTACGGTACTATGGCTACCAAGATGGCGTTGAAGGATGTGGCGCGTGTGCAGAAGTTGCCACTCTCAGAGTCGGATCGTTTGTGCAAGCTCATTCCGGATCGCATCACCGACCCTAAGGATGATAAGAAGCAACTTAAAATCAACCTCACCAACGCCATAAATGCCGTACCAGAGTTGCAGCAAGCCGAGAATTCGGACGACCCTATAATGCGCGACACAATCAAGTATGCTCGCGAGTTGGAGGGTAATGTCCGCGGAACAGGTGTACACGCCTGCGGAACAATCATCTGTCGTGACGATATCACCGATTGGGTACCGGTATCTACTGCTGACGATAAGGAGACGGGCGAGAAGATGCTCGTAACACAATACGAGGGTTCGGTTATCGAGGATACAGGTCTTATCAAGATGGACTTCCTCGGGTTGAAGAACCTCTCGATCATGAAGGATGCGGTAGAAAATATTCGCCGCACAAAGGGCATAGAGGTCGATGTCGATACTATTCCTATCGACGACAAAAAGACCTACGAGCTCTATTGCGAGGGTGCTACGCTCGGAACATTCCAGTTCGAGTCCGACGGTATGCAGAAGCACCTCCGTAACCTGAAGCCTACGGTTTTTGAGGATCTTATCGCGATGAATGCGCTCTATCGCCCGGGCCCGATGGACTATATACCTGACTTTATCGACCGTAAGCACGGACGCAAGCCTATCGAGTACGATATTCCGGTAATGGAGAAGTACCTGAAGGATACATACGGTATCACCGTATATCAGGAGCAGGTAATGTTGCTCTCGCGACTCTTGGCGGACTTTACTCGTGGTGAGGCCGATACCTTGCGTAAGGCGATGGGTAAGAAGATTCTGTCGAAGCTGATGGAGTTGAAGCCTAAGTTCCTTAAGGGTGGAGCAGCAAACGGCCATGACAAGGTTGTATTGGAGAAGATTTGGGAGGACTGGGTAAAGTTTGCGTCATACGCCTTCAACAAGTCGCACGCAACATGCTACTCGTGGGTGGCATACCAGACAGCATACCTCAAGGCGAACTATCCGTCGGAGTATATGGCGGCATTGCTCTCGGCCAACCTCAACAGCATCGATAAGTTGGAGTTGTATATGGGTGAGTGCAGCCGCATGGGTATCAGCGTACTCTCGCCGGATATCAACGAGTCGCAGATGCAGTTCTCGTCAAATGCCAAGGGTGATATCCGTTTCGGTTTGGCAGCAATTAAGGGCGTAGGCGAAGGTGCTGTAAATGCCATTATTGCCGAGCGTGAGAAGAATGGCCCATTCAAGGACATCTACGACTTTGCCGAGCGATGCAACTATACAGCAGTAAACCGCAAGTGTTTCGAGAATATCGCAATGTCGGGAGGTTTCGACTCGATTATCGACTTCTCGCGCGGCAAGTTTGTAGTTGCCGATGATAAGGATGGCTCAACCTTTGTAGATGCATTGGTACGCTACGGTACTCGTATTCAGGCCGAGCGCAATAATGCCCAGCAGAGCCTCTTCGGCGGCGATAGCGGCACAAGCGATATACAAAGACCGTCGGTACCTACAAGTGGCGAGGCTATACAGCTCGAGCTTTTAAACAAGGAGAAGGAGTTGATCGGAATGTACCTTTCAGCCCACCCTCTCGACGAATATAAGTTATTGATCAAATCGTTGTGCGGAGCTTCGTTGGGCGAGCTCTCGGATCTTGAAAAGTTCCGTGGCAAGGAGATATCGGTGGCAGGTATCGTAACCGATGTACGCGAGTTCTACCTCAAAAATGGCACTCCAGCAGGCTCGATGACAGTGATGGACTACGACGGCATGCGCGAATTTCGTTTCTTCCGCAAGGATTATGAGATGTTCCGTACTCGAATGTTCAAGGATTACTTCCTCCTTATTCAGGGACGAGTGCAGCCTATGCCGTATCGTCAGCCTGAGGAGTTGGAGTTCAAGGTCGCAAGCATTACCCAGCTATCGGATGTGCGCGACTCGATACGCGAGATAAAGTTCTACCTCCCAACCACTATGCTCACCAAGGAGTTTATCGACGAGTTGGTAGAGGTGGCAAAGGCATCGAAGGGTAAGGCTCAGCTTAAATTCTCGTTGCAGGATATGCAGGAGGGGGTCTATGTGTCGGCATACTCGCGCAAATATCGAGTATCATTGACACCTGAACTATCGAAGTTTATAGAGAAGTACAATATAAATTACACAATATCAGTAAACCAATAAAAAACAAAAAGTTATGGCACTTAACATTACAAATGAGAACTATGAGGCGTTGTTGGCAGACAGCAAGCCGGTGGTAATTGACTTTTGGGCAGAGTGGTGTGGTCCTTGCCGCGCAGTAGCTCCAATCGTTGAGGAGTTGGCAGAGGAGTATGCCGAGCAGGTAAACATCGGTAAGTGCGATGTTGATTCGTGCGACGACATCACCGCTAACTACCGCGTTCGCAACATCCCTACTATCGTATTCATCAAGGGTGGCGAGGTTGTTGACAAGCATGTAGGCGCAATCAACAAGGCTGACTTGAAGGCTAAGATCGACGCTTTGCTTTAATTCTTAAAGCAATACATTCATATTGACATTCCCCCTAAATCCCCCTGTTGGAAAAGGGGGACTTGTCGCTTCGCTCCGATTATGGCGGTTATGCAAATAAGAAAATGCGGTGATATTTCTCACCGCATTTTCTATTCCTTCCTAAATTCCAAGATATCGCCGGGTTGGCAATCGAGTACATCACAAATAGCATCGAGTGTTGAGAGGCGCACAGCTCGTGCCTTGCCGGTTTTTAGTATTGAAAGATTAACAATCGAAATATCTACACGCTCGGACAACTCCGAAAGCGTCATCTTGCGCTTGGCAAGCATCATATCGAGATTTATTATAATAGCCATACTACTCTACTTCTATACGGTCATTACCTCATCTTCATTCATTACAATAGCCACCTTATAGAGTTGTGCTACAATGATGAGCAACAATGGCACAACCAAGGTTTCAGCATTCATATAGAACTTACCGTGGAGGGCTATTGACGCATTATCTGCATAGAGTTCGCTTATTGCATACTGCTTGAATGTATAGAAATTATCATTGGCAAGCAGATAGAGAAACGACATCGGAGCAAGTGCATACACAATACGTAGGTTACTCTTTGTAAAGAGAACTCCCGTACGAGAGCCTCGCAGGGTTATAAGCGCAAAGTAAAGCAACATCACCACCATAGTCATAAGCAGTAGAGTGCGAAGATAAAACATAGCCTTCCACGCCTTGAATCCCCAATGATTTGGCATCACAAAGTCCTCTGCCTCCGAATATAAAAGTACCTCAGTAGGCTTTGCCAAGATTTGTGGCTCGGTATCGCTACCCTCAACAACAACGATAGGCTCGGTAACCCTACCATCATTGTGCAAGGAGTTGCCCGTATCCATAATTCCGATTGCATTTTTGTACTCTTCGCCTGCAACCGGCATTCCATTGAGAATCTGCACCGCAGTATGCACAATTACCAATGCACCCAACAAACTCGTTACCACAAATGAAGTGGTAAGCAACAATTTACTCTTCTTGTTCAGTTTCATAACTTTTAATGATTAAGATTAAACTTTTAATGTTTCTCGTTACAAATATAGAGCAAAGATTTTTATTCTGCAATCTTTTTCGATAAAAATTTAACGATTTTCATTAAAAACAAAATAAAACAAAAAAGCTGGGGATATTTCCCCAACTTTTAATGAAAAGGCTATTAACGGCTAGTAATGGCCATTAAGGGCCAGTAAAGATTTTGCTATTTTGAATTACGAGCTATTTTTCGTTGATATGTAAGTTTCTCACGAAAACCGCCTTCATTCACAAATCGCTCACTAATTTTCTGTATATACCTATATAATAGGTAATCACACTGATTTAGCAATATAATTGCCAAGTTGGCAACCGTTTCAGCATTACGAGTCCTGATAAGTTCTCGCCAAAAAGCCGACTCGTTGTGTTCTTTACCTAACTGTTGAGCTTTAACAAACTCTTTTGAATCAGACTCCCACTGTCGCAGATTGCGCACACGCAAATAATCTTCATAGTCGCACAACAACTCTTTAAGACTATTTTTTGCGACATCCATCAATTTTAGTTCCGTCTCTTTTGAGGTTGCTCCCGCTCCGTATCCCTCTACGATATTTTGTTTTCCAGAACGAGCTGCTTGTACCATTTGGTCAATTGTCCTATTACCCTTCTCTAAAAAATTACTCGTAAAGAAGAAGGTAATATCATAGATAGACTCTGCCTTCTGATACGAAAGCAGAGTCCTATAATTATTCTTATTTGGTACAATATTCGGCATCATCAAAATTCCATTACTAGCCCTTACTTGCCGTTACTAGCCTTTACTTGCCGTTATAATTTTACACCAAACCTGAAAATCCCATAAATGCCATTGCCAAAATCGATGCTGTAATCAAAGCGATAGGCACACCCTGAAACGCTTTTGGAGCCTCCTCAAACTCGATACGCTCGCGCAAGCCCGCAAAGATTACCAATGCCAACGCAAAGCCCAACGCAGTAGCAACATTATATACTACACCCTGCAACAAGGTAAACTCCTTCTGGATCATAAGAATTGCCACACCAAGCACTGCGCAGTTAGTAGTGATAAGCGGAAGGAAGATTCCGAG
>JAFZDR010000081.1 GCA_017561105.1 Alistipes sp.
CAGGATTCTCGAAGACATTGCGCATAATGGCTGCCGACGAGGCGTTAGGATAGTAGCCCATACCGATGAAGGAACGGAACTGCTGATTGCGTGCTGCCAACTCCTGGATATGTGCAGCAAATTCGTACTCGCTCAACGGCTCGGAGAGTGCGAGCGGAGCGTTCAGACGAATATCCGAAGGGATAACCTGCGAGATGAGTTCATCGACCGAGCCGACACCGATAGTGTCGAGCATCGCTTTCAGAGTATCGGCATTGCTACAACCGATATGACGATTTACAAAGTTATCGAACATAGTGTTTTAAGGTTTAGTTACTACAAAAGTAGTAAAAAGTCGGAAACTTTTCAACTAAAACCTCAAAAAAATAGATATCGATCAGATGATATCTTTTAAGATTGTGTAGAGGCGCTGCACGGGCAGTCCCATAACATTGTAGGAACCTTCGATGCCCTCGATGCCGATGTAACCGATCCACTCCTGAATGCCGTAAGCACCCGCCTTGTCCATCGGCTGATACTTCTCTACATAGTAGTCGATCTCTTCAGCATCGAGCTTTCGGAACGATACCAAACTCTCTGCCGAGAATGAAATTGTGCGCTCTGCGGTGCGGAGTGTAACACCCGTAATAACCTTGTGCGTTGCATCCGAGAGCGATGCAATCATCTCGCGTGCCTCCTCTGCAGAGTGCGGTTTTCCAAGAATTTTATCCCCAAGTATAACCACCGTATCGGCTGTGAGCAGAATATCGCACTCACCCAGGGCGTGAGGGTATGCGTTGCTTTTGAGCTGCGAGAGGTACTCGGCAACCTTGTCGGTCTCCAAGTCGGCAGGGTAGCACTCCTCGCACTCGAACTTTTCGGCAAGCTCGAAATCGATGTCGCAGTCGGCCAGCAACTCGCGACGACGAGGTGATGCCGATGCCAGGATAAGGCGGTAGTTTTTGAGTCTATCTTGCAGTAACATAGTCTATTATCTTCGGCGGAATTCGGAGCATATAACAGCCGTAGCAACCGCCACATTCAACGACTCCGAGCCGCAACGGTCAGCCGGATAAGACGGAATAAGGAGCTTGTTTGAAACGCACTTTGCCACCTCGTCGGAGATGCCTTGTCCCTCGTTGCCCATCACAATTACGCCACACTTATCGAGCTGTGCATTGTAGATATTTTCGCCCTCGAGGAATGTTCCGTAAATCTTTGTATCGCGCTGTTCGGCGAGCCACTTCGAGAGATTTGTATAATGAACTCGCACGCGGAGAATTGCACCCATGGTCGCCTGCACAACCTTCGGATTGAAGCAGTCGGCAGTATCCTCCGAGCAGACGATATCCGAGATACCGAACCAGTCGGCAAGGCGGATAATGGTGCCGAGATTGCCGGGGTTTTGAACGCGATCAAGAGCCAAAACGAGGTTTTTGTTTGGCTGAACATTTGCAAGTTTGCGAGTTGGTAACTCCACCACAGCCAACACCGAATTTGCACTCTTCAACTGCGAGATGCGCTCCATCTCCTTCTCGGAAACAAGCTCTCCCTCGGCAAATATAGGCTTGGTCTGCAAGATGCGGCGAATGCGGAGCGACGAGTTGCGAATCTCACCAACCAACTTCTCTCCCTCGGCAATAAATGCACCCAACTCCTCGCGACCCTGCTTGGTTGCAAGTGATTTAATATCAAGTATTTCAGCGCGTGTAATCATATTTTTTAGGGCTATTAGCTTTTAGCCATTAGCCATTGGCTTCTTTATATTTTATAAACTTCGCCTTCGTGGGCAATATATGTTTCGGGGAAAATGGCGCGCGCCTCGGCCAACAGCGGTTCTTTGTCCTTGTAACGCGACGAAAAATGGCCTATCAAAAGGCGTTTTGCTCCCGCCGTCAATGCCGTTTTTGCGGCATCTACAGTGGTGGCATGGCCGCGATTTTTTGCATCTTTTTGTTGGTCGGCGGCGTAGGTTGCTTCGTGGTATAGCATATCCACTCCTGCCACATATTTTGCTACAGCACCCGAGCGATTTGTATCGGAGCAGTAGGCATACGACTGCGGCGGATGCGCCACGAAAGTAATCTTTTCGTTTGGCAGAATTGTACCATCCTCCAACTCTATATCCTCGCCCTCTTTGGCAGCCAAAATCTGTTTAACCGACAAACCCCAACGCTCGATAGCGAACTTATCGACATTGCGTTGTTGCGGCTTCTCGCGGAAGAGATAACCCGAGGTCGGCACACGGTGGCGCAGCGGAATACTCCACACCTCGAGCGTGCGATTTTCGAAGATTATCTGGTGCTTTGTGGTATCTACCTCCACCCACTCCACCTCGTAGGGTAACTCCTTATCGAAGTAGCGGAGATGACACTCCAAAATCTCGCCAAAAGGTCTTGGCGCATAGATTGTTAGTGGAGTTTTCTTGCCATAAAGGCCGAGCGTCGAGATAAGCGGAAAGATGCCGAAACAGTGGTCGCCATGGAGGTGCGAAATAAAGACACCTCGTAACCGCAACGGGTTGATGCCGCAGCGGAACATTTGCTGTTGCACACCCTCGCCAGCATCGACCAGATAGTATTGCTCATTGCAGTTTACCACCTGTGCCGACGGATGACCATTTACGGTTGGCTTCGCCGAGGAAGCTCCCAAAATCGTAACCGAAATCATAGACTACTCCTTATGCCCCGGACCTTTGGGAAACCACCCTTTCTTTACGCGTTCTCGTTGGTGTATTATTTCCAAAATACTCCAAAACGATGAAAATGCTGTAACACCAAGTATGGTGGATGCGATTAAGTTCTCAATGATAATTGACAATGCACAGAATATAATGCCGGCAACCAAGAATACCCACCAGCACTTTGTGCCGAAGTAGTATTCCGCCTTGATTACAATAGGATGAAATATTCCTATAACCAAAAAGGTTGCAAGACCGACTATTATACCCGTGAAGTTCATAGAATTGTCAACTATTTCAACGATGCGAGGTAACGCTCTGCGTCGAGTGCTGCGATACAGCCCGAACCTGCTGCTACGATAGCCTGGCGGTAGTGTGGATCGCGAACATCACCCGCTGCAAAGATACCCGGAACCGAAGTCTTTGATGTACCTGGCTCAACTACGATATAACCCTGCTCGTCGAGCTCAACCTTGCCCTTACCCCACTCTGTGTTAGGGTGGTGGCCGATAGCGAGGAAGAAGCCGGAGATCTCGATATCGTACTCCTCGCCGTCGCCCTTGCGAAGGCGAGCACCTGTAACACCATCCTCGTCACCCAACACCTCTACGGTGTTGTGCTCGAAGAGAACCTTGATGTTTGGAGTGTTGAAAACACGCTCCTGCATAGCCTTCGATGCGCGAAGGAACGGCTTACGAACGATAAGATATACCTGACGGCAGAGCGATGCAAGGTAGGTAGCCTCCTCGCAAGCGGTGTCGCCACCACCTACAACAGCTACATCCTGCTTGCGATAGAAGAATCCGTCGCAAGTTGCACAAGCGCTAACACCCATACCGCGGAACTTCATCTCCGACTCCAAACCGAGGTACTTTGCCGATGCTCCGGTGCAGATGATAACTGTCTCGGCCTCAATCTGTTTCTCACCATCAACTGTAACCACGAAAGGACGGTTTGTAGTGTCGATATCGGTGATGATACCGGTGCGAACATCGGTGCCGAGACGCAAAGCCTGAGCACGCAAATCGTTCATCATTTCGGTACCCTGAATACCCTCGGGATAACCTGGGAAGTTCTCGATTTCTGTTGTTGTTGTGAGCTGTCCGCCCGGCTCGATACCCTCGTACAAAACAGGGTTCAAAGCGGCACGCGAAGCGTAGATTGCAGCAGTGAAACCTGCAGGGCCACTACCGACGATAAGCACTTTTGTTCTCTCCATATTCGTAATGTTTTTGTTGTTTCTTTGCTTTATTTTGCAAAAGTAATAAATCTCCGGCAAAAGACGAAAAAAGGGTGGAGAAAAATCTCCAAGTTTGCAAAAACAAAAAAAAAGTTATATATTTCGGACTGTAATATGCCGCATTTCGTACATTGAACAGCTGGTTTTGAGTTCTAACTATTTAGCAGACAAATGGTTGGATGAGTTCTGTCGGGTTTCGGTGCCGAGGTGGTAGAGTGGCGAAAAAGAAAATTTTTACTAAAAATTACACATAAACACAAACAACAATTTTTAATTTATTAAAAACTATGAAAAAATTATTTTTGGTTTTGGCAGCTGCTGCAATGACTTTCAGCACTGCAATCGCACAGGAGACTGCAACTGCAACAGCAGAGCAGCCTGCAACCGAGGTAGTAGAGGCTGTTGAGGCTCCTGCTCTCGACGCAGAGACAGAGATCGCTGGTGAGTCGATTCACTATGTTCTCATGCAGAAGTTCCTCGAAGGTGGTTGGGGTTGGATGCTCCCTATCCTTGTGGTATTGGTACTCGGTATGGCTATCGCTATCGAGCGTATCCTCTTCCTCTCGCTCTCGACAATCAACACTAAGAAGTTCATCGCTCAGGTTGAGGCTGCTTTGAACGAGGGTGGTGTTGAGGCTGCTAAGGAGGTTTGCCGTAACACTAAGGGCCCTATCGCTTCGATCTTCTACCAGGGTCTCGATCGTTACCACCTTGGTCTCGACGCAGTAGAGAAGGCTGTAGTATCTTACGGTTCGGTTCAGACAGGTCAGTTGGAGTCTGGTCTCGGCTGGTTGTCGTTGTTCATCTCGTTGTCGCCCTCACTCGGATTTATGGGTACCGTTGTTGGTCTCGTTCAGTCGTTCGACTCGATCCAGGCTGCTGGTGATATCAGCCCGGCACTCGTTGCAGGTGGTATGAAGGTTGCCCTCTTGACAACCCTCCTCGGTCTCATCGCTGCGATGGTTCTCCAGGTGTTCTACAACTATGTAATCGTTAAGATCGACGGTATGGTTAACGAGATGGAGGATGCTTCTATCACTTTGACCGACATCTTGACAGCTTACAGCAAGAAATAATTTGATTAACGAATAATCGTACACAGACGAATATTATGAAAAAGTTGTTAAATATTGTGATGGGTTCGCTCTTCGCTGTAACTTTGGCTCTCGTACTTTGGGCTGTAGTTTCGGGCGGTTCGGAGGTAGCCATCAGTTGGAACCTCCTTTGGGGCTACACCTTGCTCGTAGTAGCAGCTGTTAGTGTCCTTTGGGCGGCTATCAAAGGTACGATTACCCATCCTGCTGGATTGAAGAATACTCTTATCGCTGTTGTAATCGTGGTTGTAGTTGTAGGCGCAGCTCTCGGCTATGCTTTGAGCCACGACGGTTTGACTATTCCAAACTCGGCAGGCGGTGTGTTCGACGATCCATTCGAGTTGGTGATCTCTGAGACAGGTATCCTCGTAACCTATGTGGTAGCAGCAGCAACGCTTCTCGTTACCCTCGTAGGCGAGGTTCGCAACGCATTAAAGTAATAGAATTTTTATGGCGAAAAAGAAAAATATACCTGAAATCAACGCCTCGTCGCAAGCGGATATCGCGTTTACCGTGCTTATCTTCTTCCTTGTGGTTTCCACAATGGATATCGATACCGGTATCGTGCGCGTGTTGCCTCCAATGGCAGATCCGAATGTGAAGCAGGAGGATATCAAGGTGAAGGAGCGAAACCTTCTCTTGGTGTTCGTTTCCGGTTCGGGTAATATCATGGCAGGAGGAAAGGTTATCTCTTTGAACGCCTTGAAGGACAAGGCTAAGGAGTTTATCCTCAATCCGCTCGATGACAAGGACCTTCCTGAGAAGAAGGCTACCGAGATCGAGATGCCGGATGGCTCGAAGTGGTCATATCCTGTCAGCGAGGGTGTAATCTCGTTGCAGAACACTCGTGACACAAGCTACCAGGTCTATATTCAGGTACAGAACGAACTTACTCGTGCCTTCAACGAGGTGCGTGACGAGGTTGCAATGAGCAAGTTCGGCAAGAAGTTCGCTGACCTCGATGAGGCTGAGCGCAAAGTAATAACCAAGGCAATTCCAATGAAGATTTCGGAGGCTGAGCCGCGTAAAATGGTAAAGTAGTATGGCAGTAATGAAGAAAAAGGGCGAGCGCGAAGTGCCTGCGATGTCAACCACATCGTTGCCCGATGTTGTATATATCATCTTGTTCTTCTTTATGCTTTCGACCTCTATGCGTGATCAGGAGTTGCTCGTGACTTACAAGTTGCCTGAGGCTACCGAGGTACAGAAACTCGAGAAGAAGAACTTGGTATCGTATATCCATGTAGGTGTTCCATCGTTGAATATGCAGGCAAAGTTCGGTACTGCTCCTCGTATTCAGTTGAACGACTCATACAAGACAACAAAGGACATTTTGGACTTTATTGCCGGTGAGCGTGATAACTTGAACGAGTCTGACCGTGCTTCGATGACTGTATGTTTGAAGGCGGACGAGAATACAAAGATGGGTGTTGTTGCCGATGTTAAGCAGGAGCTTCGTCGTGCTAACGCCTTGAAGTTGTCCTACGCATCATCTAAGGTGTTGAACTACTAATCGACACCTCTGAAATAGCAAAGAGCGCAGCCCGCGAGGGTTGCGCTCTTTTATTATATATAAGGTATAAAACCTACTGCTTGTTTGCCTCGCGGTAGGCGTTTACTGCACGCTGCACCTCGCCGTGTACGAGCAAGAGCTGCTTAGCCTCCTCGTATGGCAAGCCCAACTCCTCGACCAACATACGAGTACCACGATCTACGAGCTTCTGATTTGAGAGCTGCATATTGACCATCTTGTTACCGCGAACGCGACCAAGACCAATCATAATCGATGTGGTAATCATATTGCAGATAAGCTTCTGCGATGTTCCCGACTTCATACGCGATGAACCGGTAACGAACTCAGGGCCCACAACCGGAGTGATAGGAATCTCGGCAACCTCGGTAACGGGCGAACCTGGATTAGATGTGATACATGCGGTCAAAAGGCCACGCTTGCGAGCCTCGGTGATAGCACCTATAACATAAGGTGTGGTACCCGATGCTGCAACACCTACGAGGGTATCCTTCTCGGTTACATTAAACGCCTCGAGATCCTTCCAACCCTGCTCTCTATCATCCTCGGCACCCTCGATAGCGCGACGAATTGCACCATCACCACCTGCGATAATACCCACAACGAGCGATGCAGGCATACCATAGGTTGGCGGAATCTCGCTGGCATCGACGATACCCACGCGACCACTTGTGCCCGATCCCATATAGAAGAGTCGGCCACCCTGTTTCATACGCTCGGTAGCGCCTACAACGAGCTTTTCGATTGCTGGAATAACCTCCTGCACAGCGTCAGCCACCTTGTGGTCCTCGCGGTTGATGCAGGTCAAAATTTCGAGCGGCGACATCTTTTCAAGGTCGTTGTACAACGACGGCTGCTCGGTAATCTTTACATAAGCCATAATCAATATATTTTATTAGTTAAGTTTGAACTCGTAAATAAGTGTTGAGCAACCTCCAATGGTTGCAGCCTCGCGCAACTCGCCATTTGCAAGTGCCGGCATTGGTCGAACTTCGCCATTTACCACCATTGTAGCACCCTCTGTAATGCCATACTCGGCAGGGTCGAGCGAGAACTCCAACGCCTTCTCCTCTTCGCTGATATTTACGAAGGTGAGCAGGATGTTACCCTCCTTGTTGCGCCAAGCCGACGAGTAGAGCATCGGCACGACCTTCTTGTGCGGGAAGAGATTTGTGCCCTTGGTCTTGTATCCATAGGTCGACATCTGCGCGATGTCGATCTCCTCGGCATGGTCGTTAGTCAACTTCGGTGCACGCATCATCTTTCCATACTGGAGATACTCCTTGTGTGCCTTGCGAGCCTTGACCAACTTGGCAATAAACTGCATCAACTCGGGGCGTGCCTCGCGAGCAAAGGCGTGGTAGTTCACAATCATCGGCTGTGTACCCCAAACAAATGTTCGCGCCTGCTCCATGCGCATCTGTGTATTGTAAATTGCAGGGAGAAGGGTCTCGGTATTAGGCGCTCGGAACTCCTTTGGCCAGAATTCGTCGTATGGCGGATAGGTAAATCCTCCGAAGTTGCCAAAGCAGATCGCGCGTTCGTGATATACGGCATTGAAGAGAGGAATAACGCTCGATGCCGAAAGACCGCTCATGCGCTCACGACTACCCTCGAGAGTGAGGAAGCCGTCGAGGTGAGCCATCCAATCCTCGCCCGAGCCTTCGCCCGTAAGGATAGGGTTTGCCTCGGCAGTCTTTTCGCGAACACGCTCTACAAGCTTGAGGTAACCCTTCACCCAATGGTTGCCACCACCTACAGTGTGACCATGATTCTTGGCGTAGCAGCGGTAGTGAAGACACGCCTGATCCATATATACACCGGTGCAACCATAGTCGTTTACGACGGTATCGCAGAGGTCGGAATACTTCTCGCGCCAAAACTCCTGCGACATACACATAGGTGTGATAGGGTTGCCTGTAAATACATTGTAGACATGCGCGTGTGTCGAGCCGTCGGAGCGACGAGCCACATACTGCTCGATATTCAACTCCTTCCACGACTCGCGCGACTCTCCCCACTGGATAGAGTTCATATATGGGGTCATATTTATACCGTTCTTCTTCGCTTCGGCCACAGACTTGACAAAGCTTTCGCGACCCTCGCGTGGCGGGAGATACTCAGGGAAGGCATCGTCGTATGGACCATTGTACCACCAGTGCCACAATACGCTCACATTGCAGTCGCCGAGATATTGACGCAAATCCTCAGCCTCGGTCAGGACATTCTTCGAACGACCGCGATTCCACATCCAAAGGTCTGTCTCAGGCAACCAAGGGTTCATCTTGCCGCTGTGGAGGCGGTTATTCTTGCTCCACTCCTGCTGCAAGGCCCACTCGCGATAGATCTGCGCAGCATCGTACCAATTACCCTGGAATGCGCCGAGAATAGTCTGATACGACGACTTGAACGACGAGTTAGTCTTGTCGACAGGCAACATATATACCATATTGTATGTTGTGGTATTGCCCTCAAACTCGAAGAATGAACCTTTTGCCATAGACTCGGTATCGTTCGATGCAATGTAAAGACCGCTCGGCTCCGTGCCATAGAGGGCAGAGAGCTGCATTGTAGGACGGTTCTGCTTGCGCTGCTCTAATACCTTGCGCTTTGCGCGGATATTCTTGTAAAGACGACCTGTCCAGTTCGATAAGGCGAGTTCCTCCTCGGTAAACGCCTTGATATTGCTGACGCGAGGGTAATTTACCTCCATCAACTTGTCGCCCTCGAAACCCTCGAGCGCGATATCCCAATAGGAGAGAGCCTTCTTCTTGTCGAGCGATATGGTAGCCGTTACCTCCACACCCTCGTTGTCGGCCTGACGCCATTTTAAGATAGCCTTATGCTTCGACCATGAGCATACCGATACCTCGGTCGGAAGGTCAAATTCGAAACCCTTCTCCATCGGAACCAACTCCCACAAGCACTGTGGCTCGGCGGTTAAATCGAGGTATTCGTAACCTGTTTTCAGGTCGGTCATCGAGATAAGATTTGCAGTTGCACGATCGAATGTGAGACGCAACAAGTCATTCTCCAAAACCACCTTGTCAGATGGCTGGCAGGCGCAAACGATAAGTGCGATAATTGGGATAAGAAATCTCTTCATAGCGTGTTAATTGTTTGTGTTTAGCTCGTTAGTAATGTTCTTGACCAAACTCTCTATCGGAGAGCGCACGATAACGCCCTTTGTCATTCCGTGCTCATTGAGTACCTCGGTCAATATATCCTCGAATATGGCGGCAACCGAGCCTACAAAATTCACAGCAAGGTGCTCTGTGTCGTACTGTCCCAAGCTGCGTTTTGCGAGCTGCTCGAAGTTGTATCGTACAATATTGCGACAATACTCCTCGTCAATGTGTCGCGAGAGGAATGGTGTGAAGCTGCTGAAAAAGCGGTTTGCCGCAGGCTTATGGTAGGTGCGGTCGATAATCTCCGGAATCGTTACATCGAACTCACTCGTAAAGAGTTCGTGGAGATGTGCCGGTAGCTGATTGTAGATAAAATCGGAGATGAGCATTCGTCCCATAACCGTTCCGCTACCCTCGTCACCGAGGATATAGCCCGGACCCGGCAGACGCTTGGTGCATACGCCATCTTCGAGTTGCATCGAGCTCACTCCGGTGCCCAGGATGCAGACAATGCCCGAACCATCGGCGCAACACGCCTTGGCTGCACCGTCAATATCCGAGCCTACGAATATCTCCGTTGTGGGGAAGAAGTGCGATAGGACGCGCTTGATAATATCTCCGCCAAAGCCGCAACCTGCACCATAGAACCAGATGTGCGAGATGTCGTAGCGCGAAGCCACAGGGAGAAAATCTCGCTCGACAACCTCGCGGATATGCTCCTCGGGAACAGAGAAGGGGTTTATGCCCTCCATCTTCATTCGCTCAACAATCTCACCATTTTCGACAAATGCCCAGTCACACTTGGTAGCACCGCCGTCTGCAATTACAATCATAATAGACTACTCTTGATACTGTTTTAACACTTTTTTCTGCGATTTCTCGAGCTCCTTGAAGTTGTTCTCCAGATACTTGCAGAACTCTTTCCAAGGATAGAATGGTGCGGTTGCACACTTTATCGGAAGGTAGGCATCACGTTCATTCACCAACGAACGAACAAGCACCTCGCCCGCCTTGTTGCGGTAGAGCACAATCTGCACGTTGGCAGCCATAGGCACAGCCATTCCGAAGTTGAACGATGTGGTTGCAAGCTCGAGATCTTCACTATAACGTGGATAGAATCCCTCATAACCCATAACCGAGAGGAGTGGTCCTACATACGAGTCGTGGGTGAAGCGAACATCTGCTACGTGCGGGTTTTTGCCCTCGATAGCCGCATTACCCTTTGCGATGATATCATCAACCATCGGGCGCATAAACGATGAGTACATCTCCACCTCCTCGTTACCTCGACCTATCGATGTGTTTACCCATTTTGCTACGTGATGAACATAGATGCGATACATCTCCTCGGGTGTGAAGAGCGAGGTCAAGAGTTCGCGGTCGCCCAACTCGAAGTTCTCACCAAAGAGAAGCGCGCGGAACGAGTAGCGCAAGACACGAAAATCGTTTTTACCTCCGCACTCCTTCATTAGGCGCTTGCGGTCGGTTGTAACCTTCGAGAGGAATGATGAAGCGTCACACTCCTTTTCCCACTCATCGAGGGCTTTGTTCCACTCACCTTTTGATCCATTCTCCTTGTGGATTTTGCGTGCCAGATCAGGCGTGTTAGGGTTGTCGTAGAGCGGGCGCACTATGGCGAGTTCGCTCTTACGAGCATTTTGAGAGATTGTGAGCTGAGGGCTCTTCTCCTTAATGCCCTGGTTGAATGCTACCATCGAGAGAATACAACGAATCGAAGTGCTCGATTTTCCATCTATCGCGCCACTTGCAAATACTGGAGCGAAGTGGTCGTAGGCACGGCGCGCAATACCGAGCCACTGGTTGTAGCCAAGCTCCGAGAGCTCGCCATTGCGATTCTCTTGTGCCGCCGAGATCTCGGCAATATGAGAGTAGAGGTGCTTGCCCTGCTCGGTCAATATACCCAAGCTGTCAGCCTTGCGGTATATTGAGAGTGCCGACTTGAATCGTCGTTCACTCTGGTCGTAGCGCGAGCCGTGGCGACCAACCAACGAGAAGTAGAACGGTTCGAACCCGTCGGGTGTTGCAGCGATCTCGCCAAGCGGAATACTCGGATAGGTCGAGTATGTCGGAAGGGCAAGGTTCGGATATTTGCGAATGCTCTCGCGTACAGCCTCGGGTGTCTGTGCTACGGCCGAAAGCGAAAGCAGAAGCAGAAGAAATAGTGTAAAAATTCGGTTGTGTTTCATAGTTTATAGTGTTGTTAGTTATTTCAATGTTGGCAATACCTGCTCGCGGCTCTTCTTGAGGCGGGCCATATTATCGTTTACCAATTTGCAGAACTCCCCCCAAGGGTAGAATGGGGCAGTTTTACACTCGATTGGCAACTTCATATCCTGCTCATTGAGGAGTAGGCGTATCAAAACCTCACCCCTCTTGTTGCGGTAGAGAACAAACTGGATATTCGCACCCATAGGCATAAGCTTTGCGAGCGGAGCCGAGCAACACGCCTTCTCCAGGTCGCTACCATATTGCAACGAGCAACCCTCGAAACCAAAAATCGAGAGGAGCGGCACAACATAGGTGTCGTGGGTGAAACGAAGATTTGCCACATGAGGATTCTTTCCCTCGACAGCCGCCTGAGCCTTGCTCATGATGTCGTCAACGAGCGGTGTTATATAGGAGGTGTAGCACTCGATAAGCGGGTTGCCCCAGCCACCACTGAAGTGTAACCACTTGTTTGTGTGATAGATGTAGAAGAGGTACTGCTCCTCGGGTGTGAATACCTGCTGGAGTATTTTGCTGTCGCAGACCTTGAAGTTCTGCGCAAAGAGCAATGCGTGATGGGTTTCGCATGCAAAGTGGTGGATGCTCTCAGCACCGCACTTTGCAACAAGGAGCTCGGGGTTTGTGGTAATCTTTGACAACATCTGCGAAATATCTTGCTTGCCGAGCCACTCAAGACCCTTGCCTCTCCAACCTTCACCGGCTTTGCCATATCTATTCCATACCTCGATCAATCTCTTTGGGGTATCGGGATGGTTGGCCATAGGTCGCAACATGCCCACATAGCTATCGCGAGCCTCAAACTCCACCGGCATAGTGGCACATCTCTCCTTCAAGCCATCGACAAATGCAATCATCGAGAATACACAGCGCATCTTCGTGCTCGACTTGCCCTCGATGCTGCCGTTGCGGAATATCTCGCCAAAGTTGCTGTAGGCGCGACGACCAATAGATCTGAGCTGCTCCTGACCGAGTAGTGCAAGTTCTCCACCTTTGCCCGATTGCTCGGCTGCGGCACGATTGAGTATTGCCCTCACCTCTTCGCCAAGTGGTGTGAGGATGCCGAGTTTTGAGGCCTTGTTGTAAACCTCGTTCGGAGCGTCGAAAGTGTGGTCGAACAGCTCGTAGCGTGAGCCGTGGCGACTTGTCATCGAGAAGTAGAAAGGCTCATAACCCTTTGGTGCAGGGGCAAGTTTACCTATCTCTATATTCTCGTAGGTTGTTACTGTAGGCTCTGCAAAGTTCGGGTTCTTGCGGATAATCTCGCGGATAATCTCGGGCGTTTGAGCCGATGCCGAAATGGCAAATGCGAACGCAGAGAGTAAAAACAAGCGTTTTTTCATACTATTTTATCGTCTATTTTATTCCATACTTTGTGGCAATGACTTTGCGACTCTGATCCAGCTTTGCCAGGTTGCTGTATGCCAACTCGCGCATCTTCTCCCAAGGGTAGAATGGTGCAGTTTCGCACTCGATAGGCAGGTAGAGGTCGTTCTCGTTGAGCATCGAACGCACCAGCACCTCACCGTGCTTGTTGCGATAGAGTACAATCTGCAGATTGGCTGCCATAGGGATGATTTTGCTGAATGGTATAGTCGTAACGGTACGCTCCCAATCTTCGCTATATTGGAGATGACAATCCTTGTATCCGAGTACGCCGAGCAGAGGAATTACATACGAATCGTGTGTAAAGCGGATATTTGCAACATTTGGGTTTTTGCCGGCAATGGCCTCGTCAATTTTCGATGCCACATCGTCCACTAATGGACGAATAAACGAAGCGAGAGCCTCGGAGAATGGATTGCCAAAGCCACCTGTCCACTGCGTCCAGGTGATAGAGTGGTATTGGTAGAAGTTGTAGAGCTCCTCCGCATTGAATATCTTGTCGATTATGGCACCACCGCCCATCTCGAAGTTCTCGGCGAAGAGCAACAGATAGAGTGTGTCGTAGGCGAAGTGAAAGAGCGATTTTATATTGCATTTCTCGACAAGGAGCTCGGGGTTTGTAACCAACTTGGCGATGCAGGAACTCATATCCTGCTTGCTTGCCCACTCGTCGCGGCGGATAAGCCAAGGACCACAACTTCTTATGTGGCGATAGAGCTTATAGTAGTCGCTTGTAACCTTCGATGTGGCTGTTATAGGTCGCAACATAGGCAGATAGCTCTCTCGAGCCTCCATCTCCACGGGGATAGTCGAGTTTCCCTCCTTCAGACCATCGACAAATGCCGCCATCGAGAATACGCAACGCATCTTTGTGCTCGATTTGCCCTCGATAGAGCCACTGTCAAATAGGCTCTTGAAGTTGCTATAGGCGCGACGACCGATACCTCTCAACTGTTTTTGTCCGAGAGCCGACAACTCGCCCGACTTGCCATCCTGCTCGGCTGCAGCCTTCGCTAAAATCTGCTGTGCCTGCTTGCCAAGGTCGGTCAATATGCCCAACTCGTTGGCGAGTTTGTATGTTGCACCCAACTTTACAAATGTTGTGTCGCGTGTCTCATAGCGCGAACCGTGGCGACTAACCATCGAGAAGTAGAAAGGCTTATACCCCTTTGGCGCTGGGCTCATATCACCAATCGACACCTGTCCGTAGGTCGTGATGGACGGAATAGAGAGGTGCGAGTTGGCTTTGATAACTTCGCGTACGGCTTGTGGATTCTGTGCCGTAGCCGACAGAATAATCGCAACTAAGGCAATCAGTGTAGAGATAGGTCGCTTCATATTGGTAGTTTTATCTCCACAAAGATATATTTTTTATTCTGTTTTTCAAAACAGAATAGTCCTAAAAAAGAGAGTCATCGCTCTATTTGCGGCGATGACTCTCAAACCAAGGGTTGTGCAGGTTCTCTTTGTTGTAGCAGAGTGGTTGTTGATCGGGTAGAGAGTGCGTTACTCCTCCCGCCTCGGCCAATATCAGTTCGGCTGCGGCGGTATCCCATTCGTAGGTCGTGGTGGTGCGAGGGTAGTAGTCGATAACGCCCTCGGCCATAAGGCAAAACTTGTAGGAACTGCCCTGCTCGATGACCTCGATATCGTGGTACTTCTCGCGCATCTTTTCGATGTAGAGGGCTGTCTCGGCAGTCTGGTGCGAGCGCGAAACGGCGATGCGGAACCTATCGTGAGCGGCTGTTGTGAGTGGTAACTTCTGCGCCCTGCTGCGAATATCGTCGTTGGTGTAGTGTGCATTTTCGTCGGGTGCTATATTCTCCAGCAACATTGCGCCAAAACCCTGCTCTGCGAAGAATACCCTCTTCAGATAAGGGACATACACGATTGCGCATATACACCTATTCTCCGCCATGAGGGCGATATTTACCGTAAATTCGTTGTTTCCCTTGATAAATTCGATAGTGCCATCCAGCGGATCTACCAACCAAAACATCTCCCAATTTTTGCGCTCGTC
>JAFZDR010000082.1 GCA_017561105.1 Alistipes sp.
GCTGTGTTTGCCTTCTTATCAGCATCAGATGTCGCAGATGTAGGAACATTGCTTGAAGAGTTACCAATAACACCACCCAAACACATAGGCTTGTCAGCATCCTTGCGGTTACAAGCACCCGAGAATACGATGTTACCGCTGTTCTTATAGCCGTTACGGATGAGGACAATACCACGGTTCTGGCAACCGATAGCTGTACCGATACGAGTCTCGGTACCAACCTTTGCGCCCTTCTCGACAATGATGTCACCCGAGTTCGAGCAGCCATCGAGAATGCTTGTCTTGCCTGCTGTCTCGAGCTTGGCGAAGAGCATGCCTGCACGGAGCTGATTTGAAACATTAAACTTAGAACCAAATACGAGGTCACCGTGGTTGTGGCAATTTACGAATGTTGCATTCGCATTACCATCGTAGCATCCGTGCGATGGGAAGCAGTTGGTCTTGATTGTAGCATTGATAGTCTGAGTACCATAGGTTGAACAGTTCTTACGCGAGTAGTTGTAAGGCGAACCAAACATACCCGAGTAGAATGTACCGTTGGTAGTACCTGTTAAGGTAAAGTTACCGTAGCTAACGCAGTTTGTAGGGTAGTCCTTCATACCCCAAGCGATATCACCCCAGTCGATGTTACCCTTATCAGCCGAAGTAGCGTTCTTTGCTGTAAAGTTAGTCACCGACGTACTGTTGAGAGTACAGTCTGCACCCTTGTGAACTGTTGCATTGTCGAGCAAACCACCGAGGAACGCTCCAATACCACCGATAGCGAGAGTAGAACCCGAAGTCAACTCATCCTTCCATACTGAACGAGCAGGGCGAGTTGTAGTGATATCCATCTTACCATACTGGTCAGCGCTGAATACGCCAGGATATGAAGTACTTGCGTTATCCTCTGTTCCATAACCGAGGATACCACCGATGTATACGGCTGCAGTGTAAATGAGGTTAGGCATTGTCAAGTTACCCTTGTTGACTACATTGTCGAAGTTGCTTCTGGTCTTGTTAACATAACCAGCGATACCGGCAAAGTGGCTCTCGAAGCAAACTGTAAAGTCCTTGCCAATGTAGATATCGCCATTGTTAGTAGCTACATTCACACCATTCTGAGTATGACCCATAATACCACCGATATTAACTCCGTGATTTGCTGTGGTGCCGTCCTTAATGGTAACCTTACCATTGTTTGTCAAGTTAGTCCAAGCAAGAGATGTTGTCGCGTACGATGTACCAATGATACCACCAACTCTCAAACGACCAAAATAAGTTCCGCTGACATTGATATTACCATTGTTAACCAAGTTATCACCAGTTGAGTCAGATTTCCAACCGAGGATACCACCAATATTTACGCAGTTGTAACCAGCGTTTGTCAATGTATTGTCACCTGTAGTAGTCAAATCTACATTGATTTCAGCCTCGTTAGTACAGTTGTTGGCAACAAATACGGTCTTGTAGCCTACAATACCACCAATACAGAAGCCATTGTAAGCAGACTCCTTGTTGTAGACTGTAGTATTCTTAACGGTGATAACACCCTCCTTGTTATTAACGCAGTCGTTCAAGGTGTGCTGAATCCAAGCCGAAACACCACCTACACGGAAGTATGCATTATTGCTGTGGCCACTAAACTGAGCACAATCCTCAACAGTGATAGGAGCGCTATTTGTCAAATTTGACATCTTATTAGTCTCCACGTATTCTTTATTTGACAAAGTACAACCACTTACACCACCAACACACAACGAGAGGAACTGGATGTTCTTGAGATTGATCTTACCGTAGTTGTGGAGGTTGTCGTAGTTGTTGTGCTCTACAGCGTGAGAGATAGCGATAACACCACCGATGTATGCCTGGCGAACACCACGGCTCTCGCCCTCGGCGATGAAGTTGATATCACCATAGTTGTAGAAGTTGCGACCATCAGCAGTTGCAGGACGACCTACAACACCAGCGATAAAGCAGTCGTGACCGAGCGTACCAGAAAGATAGATGTTACCGTAGTTCTTCAAATCGTGAAGCGCGCAAGTGTAAGCCTTGGTTGCCAACGAACCGATAACACCACCGAGAGATACACGGATTGGAGAGTACTTCGAAGCTGTGTACTCGCCAGCGTATGGATCGTGATACTTGAGATCACCCTTGTTTGTAAGGCGACGGAAGTTCGAGCAGTACTCTGCAGTGTAGACACTGCGGTCGATACTCTCAATCTCACCTACGATACCACCAATCCAAGGATAGATGGTTGTAGTGTTCGATGAGGTGACGATCTGCTTAATATCCATATCGATCTCGTTAACGCAATCCTCGATATCGGCTGAAAGACAAGTAGCAACAAGACCACCGGCTGCAAATGGAGCATAAGCTGCGAGCTCACGATTTGCATCGTAAGTGAACTCGTTACACTCGATAGTAATCTGACCTGTAGTCGAGCAGTGCGAAATCAAAGGCTTAGCGATAGCCTCGTCAACCTTCGATGCACGGAGCCAACGAGCCAACGAGCCAACATTCGGACGAACAGTCTCGTTGATATTTACATCGCGGAGGTGCAAGCCCTTAACATTTGCAGTCAAGGTGTCGAACAATGGAGCGTTCAAACCCTTAATTGCATAACCGTTACCGTGGAAAGTTGCGAGCTGAGCAACACCATCGGTGCTGCTGTTTGCCGACTTCCAGTTGATAGAGGTCCAATCCTCGCCTGTCATATCTACATCAGCAACCAACAAAGCGTCGTTTGTGTAAGCCGAACCTGCCTCGTTTACTGCAGCAGCAAAGCCCTTCAACGACTCCTTGTCGCGGATAACATAGACGCTTGAGCTTGGAGCGTAGATGATGTTGTTGCTGAACTCACGCACCTTGCCTACTGTCAATGGCTTGCTGTCGCCCGCCTTGACTGTAGCGTACATCACGCCACCGTCAGCATCGTACAAAGTTACATACAACTCATCGTAAACACCTGCAGGAACTGCAAGGTGGAGGTAAGTAGCCTCGCTCGAAAGCTGAACGCCCTCGCCGAACGAATACTCGATAACCTCCTTCGAAGCAGCTGTGGCAGCGAGCTCACCTGTAGTGAAGTCGAGTGTGAACTGACCTGCGATAGGGGCACGGTCTACGGTCGACACCTGCGCAAGCACGAGCTTATGCTCACCGACAACACCCACCTTCAAAACACCTGTGAGGTGATTCATCGAAACGCCACCGCCATTCTCGCTGTAGCCATACATTGTCGAAGCACCATTCGAGAATGTGCCCTCAGTGTACGACTGCTGCGCTGCGAATACTACCTCACCGGCATTTGCAGCAGGGTAAGCGATGCAGTATGGGGTAGCCAAAGTACCCGAAACTGCGAAAGTCGCTACCGAGCCGTTACCGCCAATAACTGCAGCATTCGACTCAACGCCATTCACAGAGATCTTGTCGCCCTCGCTCCAGTAAAGCGGGTAAACGCTACCTGCCTTCTCGCCGAGCTGAGTACGCGACTCCTCCAATGAAAGGACGATTTTGGTCTGACCATCGGTATTTACGCCGAGGTCCTCAGTTACATCGGTGGTACACGAGAATGCTACCAACGCTGCAACTACCATGAAAATCTTTGTCAAATTTTTCATTTGGTTTTAGTTTTTTTGGTTAATAATTTAGTTTATGTTGAGTGAAAATTTCTTTCTGCCTTAAGCCTTTATAGGCTTGCCAATTTTCGATAATACCTCGCAAATATATCCAATATATTTGAAAATCACAAGAAATTTTGAAGAAGATACAAAAAA
This sequence comes from Alistipes sp., assembly GCA_017561105.1. GTDB lineage: Bacteria > Bacteroidota > Bacteroidia > Bacteroidales > Rikenellaceae > Alistipes. The sequence goes on from JAFZDR010000082.1 coordinate 3,759, forward strand.
TGAGCAACTTGACGGTTGCTCACTGAAGTAGTAAAAGGTGGTTGTTATTTCTTGTTGAAAGTGTTCATTGTGCGGTCGAGACCTACCGAGATGTACGATAGAATGGCGTCACTGAAGAGCTTCAGTCGCTCATCCATCTTCTCGCGCTCTTCGGCGCTCCACTCGCCCAAAACATAGTCGACCTGGTGGCCACGCGAAAAGTCGCCGCCAATGCCGAAACGCATACGCGCATAGTCCTCTCCTCCAAGCAGTTCGGTGATGTTCTTCAAGCCGTTATGACCTCCTGCGCTACCCTTTTTACGCATACGCAACTCGCCAAACGGAAGAGCAATATCATCGACTACAACCAAGAGTTGAGCCTTGTCGATTTTTAACTCGGTGAGCCAGTAGCGCACCGCCTTGCCCGACAAGTTCATATAGGTCGAAGGCTTAAGCAGGGTTACGATATGTCCGCGATGACGGAACTCTGCAACCGAGCCGTAACGCCCCGAAATAAAAGAGGTGTTGGTCTCGGCAGCGAGCCGATCCAACACCTTGAAACCTATGTTGTGGCGAGTCTCGGCATACTCAGCGCCGATGTTTCCCAAGCCTACAACCAGATATTTCATAATCTCCGAAGTCGCTTATTGACTATCGCTTGCCCTGAGCCTCAGCTGCAGCACCACGCGAAGCACGAGTTACACGAACTGCACAAACTGCCTGAGTTGCTGGTGAGAGGAACTGCAAGCCCTCGAATGCGAGGTCACCAACGAAGATTGTCTGACCAACCTTCAATGGAGTTACATCAACTACGAGCTCATCTGGAAGGTTCTCCATCAAACCGCGAACAACCAACTTACGAGCCGAGAGAGCCAACTTACCACCGATCTTAACACCCTCAGCGTTACCTGTGAGGCGTACTGGAAGAGCGATTGCAACTGGCTGACCATCGATTACACGATAGAAATCAACATGGAGTACCTGCTCACGGATTGGGTGGAACTGAGTCTCACGAACTACAGCCTTCTCAATCTTGCCGTTGAAATCCAACTCTACGATGAACGAGCTTGGAGTGTAAATCAAAGCGCGAAGCTCCTTCTCGTCAACAACGAAAGTTACATTCTCGCCTGCGCCGTAGAGGTTACATGGAACCATACCCTCACGACGAGCAGCCTTAGCTGCCTTCTTACCGAACTCCGAACGGAGCTCAGCCTTCAAAGTTAAATGCTTCATAATCTTTTAATTTTTAATATGTTACCTTGGGCGGCACTCAGCATTTACTCGTGGCAAATGCCCCATAACCGCTTGCTTTTTAGCCTAAATTCGGGCGCAAAGATAGAAATAAAAATCGAGATTGCAAAATGTAAATCAAACAATTTCAACTATTTACTCCGTTTGCCGCTATTTGCACGCCTTCCACGCCACCTTGCGGGCCTTTTTGGCGAGGGCAGGGGTGTTTTCCACGGTTATGATGTCGGTTGTACCCCTGTCGCCTGTGAGCTGAACATCCTTCGAGTATTTAGGGTAGAACTTCACATCCTCCTGCTTGATGTCGAGCAGAGTGTAGGCGTATGCCAGGCTGGCAATATACATCGCCAAACCCTCCGATAGGTGGGTGTTGTTTTGCGAGCGCTGGAGCTTATAGCCCGACTGCGAGAGGTGCTTATCCTGACGAGCATTGTATATCGCAAGTCCCACATTTACATAGAATTGGCAGTTGTCGCCCATAGCCTTGCCAATCTCGCGAGTGTCGCTCTGCAAGAGGTGGTGTACCTTTTCGTAGAGGGCATCCCACTCCGCCTGCGATGCAGGTGCTACGCCGTTGTTGTACATGGTATAGAGGTGCTTGCGGTAGTCGGTATTTCCCTTTGGATACGAGAATGGCACCATCAAGCCGAAACGCGCTTTGTCTGCCACCTCGGGCTTCATCATCTTTTTGATGCGCTCAACTAGTAAGTTGAGGTCGAAAGTTCCGCCCTTTGCGAGGTTGTATCGGCGTGCAGTGCTCTCGGGTTGTAAAACGACAATCTCCCAAGGCTTGTCGGCGACAACGCTCTCGAGAGTTACGCCTATGCCGTTAAGACCGTTTCTATAACCCTTGTTTGGTGTCTTCTTCGGATTCTCCGAGCAGTTGTAGAGCCAATACTGATAGGTGCTGTGCACCACCTGGTCGATATTGCGATGCTTGTAGGTGTAAGAGAGGTTGTCGATGCCGTTGTACTGATTTTCGAGTGTCGATCCACCGAGGTAGGCGTGGCCTACAACAACGGGAACGCCTGCACTCTTGGCAATGGCGCTCAACCAGCGCATCGAGTCGCGGGTCCAGCTGTTTCCAACGCCGAGGATATAGAGTGTATCGGTCTTTGCCACAGGCTCGGCAGCCTTAATTTCACTTGCGCCAATCAATACACAAACGACAAATAGCAGAAATCTCTTCATGGTTGAAAGGTTTTGTTGCACAAAGTTAGTAAAACTTTTCCGTTTTTTGGTGTTTTCTAGTGGCAAAAATAGTAGTGGGTATTAGCGGCTAGCCATTGGCTTTTTTGTTTCTTTATGGCATTTAATGACAACGAATGACATGCGCTCCCGTTGGTCGCTGAATGACAATTAATGGCAAAGACCTTCTCGCGCCTGCCATTCAGAGCTCTTTCAAGAGTGCGTATGCCATCAAGGGCGTAGCCCGCATGCCATAAAATTTCGCAAAAATCAAAAAAATCTCTCGTCTCTCGTCTTAAGTCTCTTGTCTTTTTATTATCTTTGCACCTATGGATCAGGTAAGAGCAAAAAAAGCACTCGGTCAGCACTTTTTGACCGACTTGAATATCGCGCAGAAGATATGCAACTCGCTTTCGGGCGGAACAACCGAAAATCCCGACAAGGTGTTGGAGGTCGGTTGCGGTATGGGCGTGTTGACGCAGTACCTCCTGCGTCGTGACGATATCGTAACCTACGGAGTGGATATTGATACCGAGAGTATCGCCTATCTCCATGCC
>JAFZDR010000011.1 GCA_017561105.1 Alistipes sp.
CTTCTCGGGCGGTATTATCCACGGTCTGCTCACAAAGGCTACCCAGGGTGAGGCTTTGGAGTTTGCCGTGGCAGCTTCGGCATTGAAGCACACCATTCCGGGCGATTTCAATATGGTCTCTATTGCAGAGGTCGAGGCGTTGTGCGGTGGCGATGCAAGCGGACGAGTTCAACGATAAAATTTTTGTGATTATGGCACGATTCGATAAATTGACAGTTCTTAATAAGATCTACGCTACAGGCATTGTTCCTGTATTTTACAATAGCGATGTCGAGGTTGCAAAGCAGGTTGTAAAGGCTTGCTACGAGGGTGGCATTCGCGCATTCGAGTTCACAAACCGTGGCGATTTCGCGCACGAGGTATTTGCTGAGGTGGTGAAATTTGCCGCTAAGGAGTGTCCCGAAATGGCTGTGGGTGTAGGCTCGGTAGTAGATGCACCAACTGCAGCGCTCTACATTCAGATGGGAGCATGCTTTGTGGTAGGTCCGCTCTTCAACCCTGATGTTGCGAAGGTCTGCAACCGCAGACTTATTCCATACACCCCGGGTTGTGGCTCAATCACCGAGGTAGGTATGGCTCAGGAGGCTGGTTGCGATCTCTGCAAGGTCTTCCCTGGCGATGTCCTCGGCCCTAAGTTTGTTAAGGGTTTGATGGCGCCGATGCCGTGGAGCAAGATTATGGTTACAGGCGGTGTAGAGCCTACTGTAGAGAACCTCTCATCGTGGTTTAAGGCCGGTGCATTTGCCGTAGGTATGGGCAGTTGTCTCTTCCCTAAGGAGTTGATGGCAAACAAAGATTGGAGCGCTATCAGCCGCATTTGTTCGGAGGCTATCGCCGTTGCAGTTTCGTTGAGAAAGTAGATAAACGACAACAAAAAAGATTGAGGGAGTTGCTGCTCCCTCAATCTTTTTTATGCGTATTACCTATCTCTATTTGAAGGTATGCGACTTCTTAACCGCACCTGTTGTATCGATAACATCAACCTTGATACCTTCGGCATCGACATTCGCCTTCAATGCTGTCTTGTTGCCATTCACGAGGATTGGGAACTCGGCATCGGTAGTATCAGGAGTGTTGTATGAATATCTGTGAGTGTGACCTGAGATCATCACTGTGATATTTGCCTTATTCAAGATAGGGAAGAAGCACTCGCCTGCATGCTTAGGGCCATGCCACATATTCTTACCGCCGATAGGAGGCATATGCATAAGCACTACGCGATATTTTGCACTCTTGCACTCATCGCTCTCGACAACCTTCTTCAACCACTCGGCCTCCTCCATACGATACTTGTCGTACTCGGCAGTCTCGTAATACTCGAGGCAGCTATCCGGCTTATCCTCGCCACCATCCAACACAATGAAGAATACATCGCCGTGCTTCAAGGTGTAGTATGGTTTATTTGTGGTTGTAGGGAAGTAGTCCAAGAAGCTTGTAGCGAACAAACCGCGAGTCTCGTGGTTACCGCGTACAAGATAGAACGGAACCTTCTTTGCAAAACGATCAATCGAAGCGTTTACAAAGCCGTCGAACAACACCTGCTCGGTTGGCACCATGCTTACCATATCGCCATTGTAGAAGAACATATCGGTCTTGCCCTCCTCGTAGGTATTGAGCAATGCGTTCAATTTATCCTGGTTGGCGTGAATATCGTTCAAAACGATAAACTGAATGCTCTCCTTCTTAGGGTCGAGGGTCGGAATAATACCATGCTTGCTCTTGCCATAAACGCGAGTTGTAGCCACATGGCCATAGGTTACACGGTGGCCCTTAACATCAATAACCTCCTTAGAAGAGATTGCGTAACGATACCTCTTGCCGGGCTCCAAACCTGTGATGCGCACCTGATGAAGAGTGCCGTAAACGCGCTTACCAAGATAAGTCTGGTAGTAGCGTGGGCGCTCCACATGATAGAAGTTGGTACCGTCATCCGGAGCAACTTCAACCCATGAGAGGGCCTTCGCATCGGTTACCCACATAATGGTAGCCTCAGTCTCGGTTACGGCCTGAAGATATGGGCCGTGAATAAACTTAATAGCCTGTGCAGAGTATACTCCGCAAAGCATTACCAATGCAATAAGAATCTTTTTCATGATAGTTTATTTTAGGTTATTACTCTTTTTCAAACAACAACACGGCAAGGTCGTACTGGCCAAGGGTAATCTTCTTGCCCTTATTCTCGACCAAGGCGTTACCGAGTGTAGAGTGCTCGACATAGCGGAAGCCCGGTACCTTGATGCCGGTCTTCAAAATCTGCTCCTCGCGCAACTGGTTAGCCGCAACGATAGCCATTCGTTTGCCATCCTTGGCAAGGAAGGCGTGAGCTGTAACGCTCTTATTCTTATTCTCGAAGCCGAGTTCATCCATATAACGGCCGCAGAGGAGCATATCCTCGTACTTCTCCTTGATGATATTAGCCTCGTTGAGATATGCCTGATATGTAGGGCACTTGTCGATCAAATCGCGCGAGCGGTAGATCTCGATATCGATGCGCTGACCGTCGAGGATGGTGTAGTTCACATGCCACTTAACATCGCGATCGTCGCGGTGACCGCGCTCCGAGAAGATAAACTCAGGGAAGGCGTATCGGAAGAAGTTCATCCAGCGGGTCTTCGAATCCTTGTTCGACGGGTGACCGTGGGTATAAGCGGCATACTGTGCAAGTGCATCCACGGTACTCTCGGTACCGAGAGCGAACTCAGGAGCCTTGTCAAGGTAGCGATCACGCAAAATCTCGAGCACCTGCATACGCTTCTGAATAGCGAATACATCAGGTACAGGGAACTCGCGCGAGGTATCCCAATCGGCACTTTCGCGCTCTACGAAGCCGAGTTGATCGTAGAATACCGAGCTTGCGCCAAGGGCATAAGCTCGATCCTGCAACTGCGCCAACACGCGATTCCACTCCTTGTTCATCATTGTAGCGACCGCAAAAGTACGACCTCCATAGACATTGAGATAGGAGCCATGGCCCGTAAACTTGTAACGCTCGAGCATCGGTGCTCCCGTAATGTCGTGGCGGCAAACCTTATCGCCCATACCGCTCTTGTAGTAGCGGCTCTCGCGGTCAATCAGCTTACCATTATAATATAACAAGAGGTGGCTGCCATCCTCGCGATACTTTGCAATGGCCTCCTTCAATGCCGCATCACCACCCTGCGAGAGATCCTCCGAATAGTCCGGGTTACCATGGTCGTGGCCTTCGTTCCACCATCCGAAGAGGAATACGGTATTCGAGTTGATAGTCTTATCCACATCCTTCAAACGGCCGGACAAATCGGGGTAACGGAACAAATACTCGCCGCACTGGTGCTTGAAGATTACGCGCTGCCAGCTACGCATCTTCTGCACCCACTCCGGAGCGGGCTTGTAATCGAACCACTCGTTTGCCCAGGTACGATAGATATTTGCAGCATTGTGCCAAGTGCCGTTGTATGGCGATACAACATTTGCCTTGCACTCCCACTTATCGCCATAAAGAGCGTGTGGGTACTTGTAGAAACCGAGCTCCAATATATCGAACTTGCCATTCTCGCGCTTATAGACGCGCAAGCCGTGGGTTGTATCCTGGAATGTCTTATCGTGGCTACCAAAATAGAGGCCCTGCTTCTCGCCCAAGAGACCGAAGCAGTTCATAAATACGCAATATCCGTAGCGGATATAGTGCTCGTAGAAATACTGCTCGGGGCGGAAGTAGTGCTTTGGCGAGAGGTCACTGATAGTCTTAATCGGATCATCGTGCAACTTACCACCTGCATGTGCAGTGTAGAGCTTATGGTCGGCAGGAGCCTTTATATCGCGAATAAGCGGGTACTGCAACTCACGGATAACGGTATGCGGCTCGTTATTAGCCAAAGCCGACTCGAAGCGCACCTTATCCTCCTCCAACACAACCTTCAAGGTTACGACAAACTTCAACTCCTTGCCGTGAGCCTTAACAGATGGGTAGTGGAGTGTGATTGTGTTGCCCTCGTGCGACACCTCAACCTGCTGCTCCTCGCCCAACACCTGAATCTCCTCCTCGGCGTGAGTATCGTAGTAGATACGCCACAAGTATTCGCCCGCAGCGTAGTCGTGGCCGGTATGCTCGTTGCGCAAAGAGTAGAGTTTGCCGTCCTTACCAATGGTAACGCTCATATTCTCGTTCGACATAGTGTAGCAACAATCCTTCGCATCGCAACACTTTGTCTGCATATCCGCTCTCTTTGTGCCACCGCACGATACGAGCAGAAGCGCCATAGCCAAAACTGCAAAAATTCTCTTCATTGTAGTATAGGTTTAATCTGTTTATTCGGTCAAAATTATGGTTGCACGCATTGCACCATGAGCTCCCATAACCAGCGCCTGCTCGATATCGGCAGTCTTTGACGGGCCCGAAATAAAGGCTCCGTAGGCGATATCGTCGAGCGAAACGAGCTTCATTGCATCGTGCATGGTATCGACCACAGCCGACTTGCTCACAACCAATACAAGATGCTGGCAAGCGAACAAATGCGCTCTTCTGCGTCCCTCGACGGGTACCCACACTGCACCATTTTCGGCTACCGCTACCCTACCGCAGGCAACTGCTGTGTAGTTGCCACCGAGTTCGTGAACATCGGCAACAGAATCGGGATTGAGCGCCTTATCCTTCAACTCCTTCAACGACGATACGAGATTTTCGGTATCTACGCCCAATGTAACGAGAGTTTCGAGCAATGAGCCCTGCAACTCTGCAACCTCGCCACCCACAGCCTTAACCATATCGGCAAAGTGGGATACCCTATCCTCAAAGCGAATAGCCTTGAGCGCTATTTCGGGCTTTTGCACCTCAGCAACCTCAACTGCACGAAGTCTGTTTAGTATATTATCTCTTGCACTCATCGCTTACTCTCCCTTTTCGATTTTACCCTTGCGCCACAATACGCGGAAGCTCTGCTTTGCAAAGTGAGGCATCTCGCGACCCGATGCGCACCAAGGGTTTATGCTATTGTTATAGACAAAGCGAGGAATATATGGTGCAACAGCAAGGCCCGCATTCATCAAACGAGGGTTGCGCATCATCAAATTCATCGCCTTGACAATCATCATCTTCTTTTTGTCGGCTATGCCGAGTGGTGCCATCTGCTGACGCCACATATAGATCTGCTCAGCCAAATCGACCTTTGCAGGGCAGACACCCGAGCACGAATAGCATAACGAGCAACCCGAAACATTGCCGCCATACGCCTCAGGCGAACGCAACATTCCGAGATTTATGCCGAGAGGTCCCGGAATAAAGTATGAGTAGGAGTAACCGCCCGATCGACGATATACGGGGCAGGTATTCATACAAGCTCCGCAACGCATACACTTCAACATATTGCGGTGTTGCTCATTTGCCAACGACTCCAAATCGGGAACGAGTTTCTCCAAGCCCATAATGGCGATATGCGTATCGGTAAACGAGGTTCCCATATCGGCATTACCC
>JAFZDR010000083.1 GCA_017561105.1 Alistipes sp.
AGATAGCCGGCGCAAAGGTCATATCGACACTCTTCTCGAAACTTTGATCGGAGTTGCTGTTGGCAATATAGTCGGCAAAGCGCTGTCGGCCGTTACTACTATTTTGAGAAGTGATATTTATTGGCGTATATCTATAAGCGACAGTATCCTTGCCTGCGACAAGGATACTATCATTTTGAGCAACTGCTACAACGCAGAGCGAAACGAGCAGTGCAGATATAGCTATACGCTTAAACATCTACTATTTACGCATCTACTATTTACGATACTGATCAACTATACGGTAGAACTCCTCCTTGCCCTCATCATCGATCTCATCGCGAAGGATATAGACAAGCTCTCCCTCCTTCGACACGATCAAGAGCATAAACTTCTTGTCGCAATCGCCCAAGTTCCACGAGTTCTTAAAGATGTGCTCGCTATCGTCGATGATTGTTGCACCATTCTTCTCCACGCGCTTACGGCAGATCTTACGCAACAAGTTCTTTGGCAACCAGGTGTCAGGGAAGTTCATGATACCGAAGCCGTATATCTCGGGACCTGCAGCACGGCAGTTAGCCTCCAACTCCTCGGCAAACTTATTATTCTTATTCATAGCCAAGTATGCATCAGGGTCAACATAGAAGATAAGCAGGTTCTTCTCACCCCAATGTGGCAATGTTGCAGGGTTACCATAGAGGTCCTTAATTGTTACATTTTCAACCTTGCGAGGTAAATTCAACTCCTCAGCCTTAACAGCCGAGCATACAAGCAAGGCAAACAAAATCAAAAAGATATTTTTCATTTTCATAATTAGAGTGTTTCTTTGCGGAGCAAAGATAGCGGATTTTTTGATATAGCGCCCATTCGACATCATAAAATCAACCAACAGGCAAAAAGATTCAACGAACACACTATTTTGCACCCGTTTTCTGGGCAGTCAGGCCCTTTCGTTTGCGGTCGAAGTGCGACTCAAGAGCATAGCGACCTCCACCCGAGAGGAGAAGTGTTACATATATACCTATATATAAAATTTGTCGTTCCACACCCAACCATCCGAGCGACGGATAGACAATAAATATCTCGACGAACATGCCAAGCGCCATAATAAAGGCTGCAAAGCGGGTTGCATAGCCCAGAATAAGCATCACGGCAAACATCGCTTCGAGGAATGTGAAGATGACAAAAGTAGCCCAACTACTCTCGAAAAGGAGAGCCGGATAACCCGTCAGCACAAAGTTGTAGGTTTGGAGTTTGTCGATAATGTGCAACGATATTAGCACGCCGACAAAGAGTCGCAAGAAGAGTATCGCACGGTCGATAAAGCGATATTCGCGCAGTATTTCGAGAAGTTGTTTTACCATAGCGATCTAATTTTCTCGCAAGAACTGCGCCAAAAGCACACCATTTATAACAGATAGGCGCATCCAACGGATACGCCTATCTATTTGCAAGTAGTTAGAAACTATTTCTTAGCCTCCTCAACTGACACCTTGCGGAACTCCTTCAAGAGCTTCGAAAGCTCCAAAGCAGCCTTACGAGCGCGAGTACCAGCAGCCTTGTTGTTCTTCTCTACCTGAGCAGCAGCATTTGCCTGAAAAGCAGCTACTTGTGCATTGATCTGATCTACTAAATTCTTCATAACCTTTTAATTTTAGTTTTAATGGTTTATGGAACAAATATACTTTAATTTTTTGTATGTGCAAAATTTTTCTGCATAAAACTACCCTAAAAACGCATTTTTTGCACTATTCGAGGTCATATCGGGTATATTTTTTGTAGAAACATATCACACAGCACAATAATTACATTTGAAAAAACACACCTGTATGCGCTCTAATTTTTACAAATTCGTCCTATTTTCAACATTTATAGCATGTTGCGGATGCAGACATCATGCCACAGATAACGCTCAGATGCTTGCTGTCGAGGTAGCGCCGGTAATCAAGGCGGCACTACCCAACAAGAAGACATTCATTGCCCCTATCTCGGCAAATTACCACGCCACCATACAGCCGCGAATATCGGGATTTCTCGTATCATCATCCTTCTCGAACGGTATGCCCGTAAAGCAGGGCGATCTAATCTTCCGCTTAGACGATGCGCCACAACGCGCCAATCGCCTATCTGCCGAAGCTTCGCTCTCCTCCTCCCGAGCCAAGGCAGTCGAAGCACGACGCAACTACGAGCGTGCCATACCTCTTGCACGCATAAATGCCATAAGCCAGATGCAGCTCGACCAATATACAGCCGAAAATTTGGCTGCCACAGCCGCCGTAAAATCTGCCGAGCAAAATCTGCGCAATGCCCAACTCGAGGAGAGTTATACGCGCATATATGCACCAATAAGCGGAATAATCTCTTCATCGGCAGCCACTGCAGGCGACTATGTGGGCCCCGGCACGCAGTTCTCGGAGCTGACGACCATACAGAATATCGATACCGTATCCATCGATTTGTCTATTCCGATGAGCGAATATCTCGCCACATCGGGCCGCAAGGCATTCTCCTACGACAATGCATCGCTACTATCCGACATTCAGCTACGCATAGCCGACGGCACCCTATACCCTGAGCCAGGATTTTACAAATTCACACGACAGCGCATTGCCAGCGAGATGGGGTCGATAGTTATTGTTGTGGGCTTTCGCAACCCCGACTATGCTCTTAAGGCGGGTCAGTTTGCAAGAGTTACGGCATCGTTGGGTAACGATACGGAGCAGATTGTTGTGCCGCAACGCGCCGTAAACCAGATACAGAGCATCTCCTCGGTATGGGTTATCCGTCCCGACTCGACAGCCGAGTATCGCGAAGTACAACTCGGCAACACCTCGGGCGAGTGGTGGATTGTAGAAAAAGGGGTATCCGCAGGCGAGGTTGTTGCGACTACAGGATTGCAGAAGTTGCGTAACGGAATGAAGGTTTCACCAATAAAATAGGTTTTACCGATGAAAAACTTTTTTATCCACCGTCCGATATTTGCCATATCGTTGTCGGTTATAATTGTACTGCTTGGTGCGATATCCATCTCAAATCTCGCCATTGAGCAGTATCCGAACATCACCCCACCCGTTGTAGAGGTTACGGCAAGCTACGAAGGTGCCGATGCCGAGACGGTAAATAATGCCGTAGCAACACCTCTTGCCGAGAGCATTATGGGTGTGAGCGATATGCTATATATGCAGGCAACAAGTGCAAACGACGGTTCGATGACCCTGCAGGTAACATTCGACATCGGCTCGGATGCTGACCTCGATGCAATCTTCACACAAAACAATGTAGCAACAGCGACATCCAAGCTCCCCTCCTCGGTTATCGAGCAGGGCGTTGTTACGCGCAAGACACAGACGGGATTTTTGATGGTTTATGCCCTTTATAGCGATGGGCGATACGACGAGAACTTCCTCTCGAACTACGCCTACATCAACATCCAGAACGAGTTGCTCAAGATAAACGGCATTGGAAAGGTCGAGATTATGGGTGCGGGCGAATACGCAATGCGTGTATGGCTGCGCCCCGACCTGCTCGCCTATTATAATATATCGGTAAGCGAAATACTCTCTGCTATCTCCACCGAGGCGGGTATCTACCCTGCCGGACAGTTTGGCGCAGAGCCTACACCTGCCACAACGCAGTTCACCTACACGGTGACCATGCCTCGCCAGATATCCACCCCCGAAGAGTTTGGAAATATTCTACTGCGCACTACCGAGAATGGCACACAGGTGCGCTTGCGCGATGTGGCGACGGTAGAGCTGGGAAATCAAAACTATGGAGCGAGCTCGCGCTTTGGCGACAAGCCGACAACCATCATAACCGTCTACCAAGAGCCAAATTCGAACGCGGTAGCTCTGGGTGATGCCGTAAAATCGAAGATGTCGGCGATATCGGAGCGCATGCCGGACGGTGTGGAGTACGAGGTGCTTGTCGATGGAACAAAGAGTATCTCGGCGGGTATTCGCGAGATTTTCGAGACACTGATTATCGCCCTCGTACTCGTCATTGCCATCATATTTCTATTCCTGCAGGATTGGCGAGCAACACTTATTCCGCTCATCGCAATACCTGTTTCGATTATCGGTACATTCATGATCTTTCCACTCTTGGGATTTACCATAAATATCATTTCGTTGCTCGGTCTGGTATTGTCGGTAGGTTTGGTGGTCGATGATGCAATAGTTGTGGTCGAGGCTGCTCAATCGGGCATCGAGCGCGGACTCACCCCTACAAAGGCTACCGAGGAGGCGATGAGCAAGGTTACCTCGCCAATTATCGCCACTACGGTTATTCTGCTGGCGGTCTTTATTCCGATCTCCTTCTCGGGAGGTATCTCGGCACGACTATTTCAGCAGTTTGCCATTACGATTTCGGTATCGGTGCTCTTCTCGGCTGTAAATGCGCTCTCGCTATCACCTGCATTGTGTGCTCTGCTGCTGCGTCCGCAAAAGGAGCGCACCGCAGGTCTTTTCGGCGCCTTCAACCGCATTTTCGACCGCGCAATGGGCTCTTATGGAGCGACAATCGGGCGTGTGGTGCGTCGTTGGCGTTCAACAATAGCCATGGTGGCGATTATGGCGGTTGCGATAGTCGCAATGTTAAAACTTCTCCCTAAGGGTTTTCTGCCCGAGGAGGATTTGGGTTTCTTTACGATATCGGTAAATGCCCCCGACAACACAGCCCTGTCGCGCACCGAGCAGATTATGGCAAAGGTCGATTCGGTAACAAAGGCGACCTTGCCGATAGTCGAGAGTACGGGCGTAGTGTCGGGTTTCAACCTTATCTCGGGCGTAGCTTCGACCTCGAGCGGAGTAATTTTTGTTAAGCTCGTAGATTTCGATAAAAGAAAAATGTCGGCAATGGAGGCGGTTGCAAAGTTAAATAGAGCACTCTACACCGCCATACCCGAGGCCGAGTGCGGGGCATTTGTTTCGCCCTCGATACCCGGTTTGGGCGTAACATCGGGTGTAACCTTCGAGTTGCAAGACAGAGCCGGTAAGGGCACCGCCTACCTTGTCGAGCAGAGCGACAAACTACTCGCAGCACTGCGTAAAGAGCCGCTTATAAAGTCGGCATCCACCGAATTCCGCAATGGCGTAGCACAAAAGCATCTCGATATAGACAAGGAGCACGCACTGATGAGCGGCGTGTCGCTCGATGCACTTTACTCCGAGACTGCAACTCTGCTTGGCGGACGCATGATAAACAACTTCAACCTCTTTGGTCGCCTATATCAGAGCTATCTGCAGGCTGCGCCCGAATATCGCGAGGGCGAGAAATCACTTGATAGTTACTTTCTGATGAATGGTAACAACGAGAGCGTTCCGCTAACAACATTCGTTACGGTGCGCGACACTACGGGTGTGGAGTATGTATCGCAATTCAACCTCTACCGCTCGATAGGCATAAATGTTTCGCCCGCCGAGGGGGCATCGACAGGCGATATTATGAATAGAATAGATGAGGTGGCCGACGACATTCTGCCCGACGACACCGCCGTAGCCTGGAGTGGAGTTTCATTCCAGGAGCGCGAAGAGGGCAGCAAGGGAGGCTGGGTCTTTATGATAGCCTTCATCTTTGTCTTCTTCACCCTATCGTCACTCTACGAGAGTTGGTCGTTGCCGCTCTCTATTGTCATGGGCGTACCCCTTGCCGTTGTAGGAGCGTTGTGCGGAGTGGGTTTAGCTCATCTGATTGCACCGCAATTTATAAACGATATCTATATGCAGATATCGCTGGCAATGTTGATAGGTTTGGCGGCCAAGAACTCGATTTTGGTAGTGGAGTATGCCGACAAACTCTTCCACGAAGAGCGACAATCGCTGCTCGATGCGACAATAAATGCCGCCAAGATGCGTGTACGACCAATCCTGATGACGGCATTTGCCTCGATACTCGGAATGTTGCCGTTAGTATTCGCCTCAGGCGTATATTCCACCGCACGAAATATTATAGGTGTGTCGTTGGTCGGAGGTCTGCTCTTTGCCACCGTATTCGGCATACTGCTCTACCCTGCCCTATACTATCTTGTGGGCAAGGTGGCACGATTTGAACAGAGAAGAGCTAAGGAGGAGAATTATGCGTAGAATAGCTTATATATTATTGGCGGCCGCCCTATCTCTTGGCTGCAATCCACGCCTTAGTGCGCCTAAGCTTGTACAGCACAAGGAGTATATCTTCGGCAAAGAGTTTTCGCGCGACTCGATAACTCTCGGCAGCAAGTGGTGGCAGATGTTTGGCGATACAACACTCAATCATCTGGTCGAGCGGGCACTCGCGCAGAATAAGAGTATAGAGATTGCCGCATCGCGAATAGAGGAGGCTCATCACAACCTTGTCGTAACACGCGCAACCTATCTTCCATCCTTCTCGGGCAATATATCGGCCGAGGGTAAATACGAAAGTGCAACCGACAATATAGCGCAGAGCTACAAAGTTCTCCCGCAGGCGAGTTGGGAGATTCCACTATTTGGCTCATTGCGCCACGCCACCAAGGGTGCAAAGGCTCAAATCGACTACGAGGTTTGGCAATATCGCGGAGTGTGTTTGGCTCTCGAAGCGGAGATAGCAACTACCTACTTCACGCTATTGCAATATCGCCAGGACCTCGCCATAGCACAACGCAGTAGCGAGTTGCGTCGCGAGATGGTTGTGTTGATAGACTCGTTATATCACTACGGATACGCCTCGGGCGTAAATCTCGAACAGGCACGAAGCCTGCTCTACACGGCCGAAGCCGATATTCCGCTATACGAAAAGGCAATTGCTCAAACCCTGCTCTCGTTGGCTAC
>JAFZDR010000084.1 GCA_017561105.1 Alistipes sp.
AGATGGCTGAAGAGTTGTTCACAAACGGTCAGGTAGCATTCCAGTATGCCGATATGGAGGGAAACGCTACTACCGATGCTCCACATAACCCTAATGGCTCGTCGTACGGTATCGAGGGTATCATCAGCCGCAATGGTCAGATTCTCGGCAAGATGGGTCACACCGAGCGTTATGACGACTACTTGATGCGTAATATCGCAGGCGAGAAGCGTCAGAACATATTTGCAAACGCAGTAGCATACTTTACAAAGTAAAATAAAAAAACAACAGTTTTTTATGAGTGTTTTAGGAGTTTATGGCGTTGAGCACGCCTCGTCGTTGGTCTATTACGGACTCCACTCGATGCAGCATCGCGGCCAAGAGGGTTGCGGTATGGTAAGTGTTGATGATAATGGTGGTATGCACCGTCATCGCGGACACGGACTTGTACAGGAGGTATTCAATGAGAGCAAACTCTCTACATTGGATGGTAAAATGTGTCTTGGACATGTACTTTATACTACGGCAAATGGTCGTAGCATAGACAATATCGAGCCGTTGTCATTCTTGCACAATACAGGTTCGTTTGCAGTGGCTCACAATGGTAACATTGTGAACGCTAAGCAGATTCGCAATCACTTGGAGTCGAAGGGAAGCCTCTTCCAGTCGAATACAAATGCCGAGTTGTTGGCTCACCTCATCAAGAAGGAGGCTGACGAGCCACGCATCTTCACCATTATGGAGGCGTTGGATTTGTTGGAGGGTTCATTCGCATTTGTTATTATGACACAAAATCGCATCTATGCTTGTCGCGATAAGTACGGTATCCGTCCATTGGCTATCGGTAAGTTGGGCGATGGCTGGGTGGTTTCGAGCGAGACTTGTGCTTTCGATGTTATGGGTGCTGAGTTTGTTCGCGATGTAGAGCCTGGTGAGATCGTTACAATCGATGAGAAGGGCTTGCGCAGTCGTAAATATGCCTTGAAGTGCGAGCACAATATGTGTGCTATGGAGTACATCTACTTTGCACGACCTGATAGCGATATCGACGGTTGCAATGTACACGCCTTCCGTAAGGAGTCGGGTCGTCGTTTGTGGCGTGAGGCTCCGGCTGAGGCTGATATTGTAGTTGGTGTACCTGACTCTTCGCTCTCGGCTGCTATGGGTTATGCTGAGGCGAGTGGTCTTCCGTACGAGATGGGCCTTATTAAAAATAAGTATATCGGTCGTACATTCATTCAGCCGTCGCAGGCATTGCGCGAGAAGGGCGTAAAGATGAAGCTTTCGGCTATCCGTTCGATTGTAGAGGGCAAGCGTATCGCCTTGATTGACGATTCGATTGTTCGTGGTACAACCTCAAAGCGCATTGTAAATATGTTGCGCGAGGCGGGTGCTACCGAGGTGCATGTGCGTATCGTTAGCCCTACGATGAAGTATCCGTGCTGCTATGGCGTTGATACTACAACTCTCGACGAGCTTATCAGCGCAAAGCACTCGGTGGAGGAGACTTGCAAGATTATCGGTGCCGACTCGTTGGCATTTATGTCGGTTAAGGAGTGTTTGGCATCGTCGAATGGCAAGTGTGAGAAGATGTGTTTCGCTTGCTTCGACGGCATCTACCCTACACCTATGACTCACGATGTTTCGGAAATTAACAAGAAAAAATAGATATAATTATGGCAGTAAATTACGAAAAAGCTGGTGTAAACCTCGAGGCAGGTTACGAGGTAGTACGCCGTATTAAGCAGCATGTAGCATCGACCAACCGCTTGGGTACAATGGGTAACATCGGTGCATTCGGAGGTATGTTCGACCTCGCAGCATTGAATGTTAAGGAGCCTGTATTGGTTAGTGGAACAGACGGTGTTGGTACAAAGTTGAAGTTGGCTTTCGCAATGGATAAGCACGATACTATCGGTATCGATGCTGTTGCGATGTGTGTGAACGATGTTTTGGCACAGGGCGCTGAGCCTTTGTTCTTCTTGGATTATGTGGCTCTCGGTCACAATATTCCTGAGAAGGTTGAGGCTATCGTTGCAGGTGTTGCTGAGGGTTGCCGTCAGGCGGGTTGTGCCTTGATTGGTGGCGAGACTGCTGAGATGCCTGGTATGTATGAGGATGGCGAGTACGATATCGCAGGTTTCACTTGCGGTGTTGTAGAGAAGTCGCAGCTCATCGATGGCTCGAAGGTTAAGGTTGGCGATGTTTTGGTGGGTATCGCATCGAGCGGTGTTCACTCGAACGGTTTCTCACTCGTTCGCAAGGTATTGGCTGACAATAACTTGGATTTGAATGCTAAGTACGAGGAGTTGGGCGACCGCACTTTGGGTGAGGCTCTCCTCTGCCCTACACGCATCTATGTTAAGCAGGTGTTGGAGGTTGTTCGCAACTGCGATGTTCACGGTATCTGCCACATCACAGGTGGTGGCTTCGACGAGAACATTCCGCGTATCTTGCACGACGGTCAGGGCTTGCACATCAACGAGGGATCGTGGGAGATCTTGGGTGTGTTCAAGTTACTCGAGAAGTATGGCCAGATTCCTCACCGCGAGATGTTCAACATCTTCAATATGGGTGTAGGTATGGTTATCGCTTTGGACGAGAGCGAGGCTCAGAAGGCACTCGATATCTTGGCTGCAGCAGGCGAGAAGGCTTCGATTATCGGTCATGTAACCGCTAACGAGGGCGTAGTAATTGAATAGAGAGTAGTGAGTAGTTAGTAGAGAGTAGTTAGTAGAG
>JAFZDR010000085.1 GCA_017561105.1 Alistipes sp.
AAGCAGAGTGAGCTGCTTGAACTCATCCTTCACCTGACGGGTTGCAAAGTCGATATTTGCGAGTGCATCCAACTCTGTAACCACGATATCGATATTATCGGTTCCGATACCTGTAGAGAGCGCAGTCATGCGACGGCCCTTATAATATCCGGTAATAGTTTTAAACTCGCGGCTCGCCACATCACATTCGATATTATCGAAGTATGACGCAATCATATCGACGCGAGCCGGGTCGCCGACCAACATTACGATATCCGAGATCTGCTCGGGTAAAAGATGAAGATGGAAGATTGTACCATCCTCATTTATAATAAGTTCCGATGCCGGAATTACTCTTTTTGTCTCCATAATTCAACTTTTAACGTTTATGTTCTTGGATATTTGGCATAAAAATAGTAAATTTACAACGATTTACAAAGAGAAAACAACTTTTTTTATTAAAAATAAAAACTGCAACTATGACTTTAATCAAATCCATCTCCGGTATTCGTGGAACCATTGGCGGTGAAATGGGCGAAAACCTAACCCCAATCGACATCGTAAAATTCACCATTGCTTATACTCGATTTATCGCTGGCAAGAATAACGCCAAACGCTTGCGCATTGTGCTTGGCCGCGACGCCCGCATCTCGGGAGAGATGGTCAACGACATCATCGAAGGCACACTCCTCGGCTGCGGTGCCGATGTGATAAATGTAGGCCTTTGCACCACTCCTGGCACAGAAATGGCTGTCATTACACACAAGGCTGACGGCGGAATCATCATCACAGCTTCGCACAATCCAAAGCAGTGGAACGCATTGAAATTGCTCAACGAAAAGGGCGAGTTTTTGAACGACAAAGAGGGCAAGCAGGTGCTCGCTTTGGCCGAGCAGGAGGACTTCCTTTTCCCTGATGTTGACAATATCGGAAAGGTGATTTCGCGCGAGGATTTCAATCCTACACACATCAAGCAGGTACTCAACTTGCAGCTTGTTGATGTAGAGAAAGTTAAGACCCGTAAATTCAAAGTTGTTGTAGATGCTGTCAATTCGATTGGCGGTGTTGTAATTCCCGCGCTTTTACGAGAGCTCGGTTGCGAGGTTGTAGAGATAAACTGCACCCCTGACGGCCACTTTGCACACAACCCTGAGCCACTCCCGCAGAACCTCACCGAGATCTCGGAAGTTATCGTTCGCGAGGGTGCAGATTTGGGTGTTGTAGTGGATCCTGATGTTGACCGTTTGGCACTCGTAAATGAGGATGGAACAATGTTCGGCGAGGAGTACACTTTGGTGGCTGTAGCCGACTATATTCTCTCTCGCACAAAGGGTAACACCTGCTCGAACCTCTCATCTTCACGCGCTTTGAGCGATGTTACAAAGGCGCACGGCGGTGAGTATGCAGCATCGGCTGTAGGCGAGGTAAATGTAGTTACCAAGATGAAGGAGGTTGGCGCAGTTATCGGTGGCGAGGGCAACGGTGGAGTTATCTACCCTGAGTTGCACTACGGTCGCGATGCACTCGTTGGCGTGGCACTCTTTTTGACCTATTTGGCAGAGCAGGGCTGCACAATGACCGAGTTGCGCAAGCGCTACCCTGCTTACTACGCATCGAAGAATAAGATTGAGCTTACACCGGCTATCGATGTAGATAAGTTATTGCTCACAATGAAGGAGCGCTACTCGCACGAGCGCGTGAACGATATTGATGGCGTAAAGATTGACTTTGCAGAGCACTGGGTACACCTCCGCAAGTCGAACACCGAGCCTATCGTTCGTATCTACACCGAGGCTAAGTCGCAGGAGTATGCCGACGAGGTAGCTCAGCAGTTTATTGCCGAGATGAAGGAGATCTGCGGGCTCTAAAATTGAGAACGAAAATATGGATAAAGTACAAGCATATATAGTTGAAAACAAGGAGCGTTTCCTCGAAGAGTTGTTCGAGGTATTACGCATACCTTCGATTAGCGCACAGACCTCTCACAAGGAGGATATGGTAAAGTGTGCCGAGCACCTTGCCGTAGCATTGGCAAAGGCGGGTGCAGATGTAACCGAGGTTATACCTACAGCGGGTAATCCGGTAGTCTATGCCGAGAAGATTGTTTCGCCAGAGGCTAAGACCGTATTGGTATATGGCCACTACGATGTTATGCCGGTAGACCCTCGCGAGGAGTGGCATACCGAGCCATTCGAGCCTATAATCAAGGATGGACGCATCTATGGTCGCGGTGCCGACGACGACAAGGGTCAGTCTTTTATGCACATCAAGGCATTCGAGGCTATGTGCGCAACCGAATCGCTGCCTTGCAATGTTAAGTTTATGCTCGAGGGCGAGGAGGAGATTGGCTCGCCATCGCTCTACGGCTTCTGCGAGGAGTACAAGGAGAAGTTGAAGGCTGATATCATCCTCGTTTCGGACACCTCTATGATTTCACTCGATACCCCATCTATCACCTGCGGATTGCGCGGTTTGACATATATGGAGGTGGAGGTTATCGGACCAAACAAGGATCTCCATTCGGGTCTCTTCGGCGGTGCCGTAGCAAACCCTGCAAATGTTTTGACACGCCTTGTAGCGTCGCTCGTAGATGAGAACGGACACATTACAATTCCGCACTTCTACGACAAGGTTCGCGAGTTGACCGAGAAGGAGCGCAAGGCCTTTAACGAGGCTCCATTCTCACTCGACGACTACAAGCAAGCGCTTGATATTGACGACATTGAGGGCGAGGCTGGTTACACAACAATAGAGCGCACAGGCATCCGTCCGTCGCTCGATGTAAACGGAATTTGGGGCGGTTATACCGAGGAGGGAACAAAGACCGTTATCCCTTCGCGAGCATACGCAAAGATCTCGATGCGCCTTGTTCCTGACCAGGATTTCGAGGAGATTGGCCGCTTATTCGAGGAGCATTTCCGCAACATTGCACCAAAGAGCGTAAAGGTAAATGTGAAGTTCCTGCACGGCGGTGCGCCTTATGTTTCTCCAACCGACATGGAGGCCTACAAGGCTGCCGAGAAGGCTATCGAAGAGGCATTTGGCCGCAAGCCGTTGCCATTCTATTCGGGTGGTTCGATTCCTATCGTAAGCGGTTTCGAGCGCATCTTGGGCATCAAGTCAATACTGCTCGGTTTCGGACTTTCGGAGGATGCAATTCACTCACCTAATGAGAGTTACGGACTTGCACAGTTTGACAAGGGATTGCAGACAATTCCACTCTTCTACAAGCATTTTGCAAAATAGAAAGGGAGCACATATAAAAAAGAGGGGCTGGCTAAGCAACCCCTCTTTTTTTTATACCTTTATATATATTATAGTCTATCTATCGACAATCGAGCGTATATTCTGAATCAACATCGACACTGCCACCGAGTTAAATCCACCCTCCGGAATAATAACATCAGCATATCGCTTTGACGGTTCAACAAACTGCTCGTGCATAGGCTTTACAGTGGTTGTATATTGCGAGATTACCGACTCCATCGAGCGGCCACGATCACGCACATCGCGCAAGATGCGGCGTGCAAGACGAACATCAGCGTCGGTATCCACAAAGACCTTGATATCCATAATATTACGAAGCTCCTCATTCTCGAAAATAAGGATACCGTCCACGATTATAACCTTCGACGGTTTAACCGACAAAGTCTCCTCGGCACGATTATGCTCCACAAACGAGTAGGTCGGACACTCAACTGCTCTACCATCCTTCAGCGCCTTAATATGCTCGACCATAAGCCAAGTGTCGAAAGCGTCGGGGTGATCGTAATTGAGCTTTGTACGCTCCTCGTATGTGAGTTCAGGGTGCGCCTTATAGTAGAAGTCGTGGCAGATAGTTGCCACATCATCATTCTTGAAGGCCTCCTGCAAACGCTTTACGAGAGTGCTCTTTCCTGAGCCTGTACCTCCCGCAACACCGATTACTACTACATCTTTCATACATTTAGGCTGTTTAGGGTTAAAATAAGGAGTTGAGAATAGATACTCCCAACTCCATACTTTTATTCGATTTTAAGCGTCGATATTTGCGTAAGAAGCGTTCTCCTCGATAAACTCACGACGAGGTGCAACCTCATCACCCATCAACATCGAGAAAATTCGATCTGCCTCAGCCGCATTTTCGATTGTTACCTGGCGAAGGAGACGAGTCTCAGGATTCATTGTGGTGCTCCACAACTGCTCGTGGCTCATCTCTCCAAGACCTTTGTAACGCTGCACCTGTGCACCCTTACCGATCTCTGCGATATGAGCCTCGCGCTCCTCCTCAGTCCAGCAATAGAACTCCTTGTTACCCTTGTAAACACGATACAACGGCGGAGTTGCGATATATACATGGCCATTCTCAACCAACTCCTTCATCTTGCGGAAGAAGAATGTAAGCATCAATGTTGCGATGTGAGCACCATCGACATCGGCATCGGTCATAATGATAATCTTATCATAGCGGAGCTTCTCAAGATTCAAAGCCTTGCTATCCTCTGGCGTACCGATAGTTACACCCAAAGCAATAAACATATTCTTGATCTCCTCATTCTCCCACATACGGTGCTCCAGAGCCTTC
>JAFZDR010000086.1 GCA_017561105.1 Alistipes sp.
TGTCTATGAGAACAACGTGAAGATGGGCACAATGACCAAACTAACTTACGAGAAGCCGAGCATCTCGGAGTTGGTTGGCGACGGTTCGTTTGACAATCCATTCCGCGTGGCTGATGGTGTAATTTCGGGTCACGACTTCTACTTCGAAGGATACACACTCGGCAAGATGGGCCGCAAGAGAGATGCCAGCGGTGTATGGCAGGCGTGCTTCCACATGTACAGCTACACTTTGAACGACAACAATGCCAAAATCAGGGTAGTGGCAACCGACCCTTACGGCGACGTATATACCGAGGATATTATTGTCGGCGATACTACATTCTAACGAATTAGCGAACGACCCAACCAGAGAACCGAGCTAAATTATAATTTAGCAATTTTGGGATGAAAGTTGGAACTTTACGAAAAGTTCACTATATTTGCATGAATATAAATAGACTCCAAAAAGTTTGTATAAACCTTAAAATTGACTAAATATGTTGAAAATTAAGACAAAAGAGGCTGGTTCGTGGCTTATTGGTGCAGTAGCCGGCGTATGCGCAATGGTTGTTACATTGACTACTCTCAACCTTCATTCGTTGTGGTGGGTGGTACTTGTTGCAACTATCGGAACATTCGTAGGCGTGTCGCTTTTTGCTCTTTGGGTAATCAAAAAGTATGTGGCATACAAACTGAAGCCTGTCTATTCGATGGTATTCTCGCGCGAAGTTCACACCGCCGAGATGCTCGACGAGTTAAAGGATAAGCATGTGGAGAATATCTCGCAGGAGCTCTCTTCATGGGCCGAGGACAACGACAAGGAGATTGCTCGCTTGAAGGATGTGGAGAAGTTCCGCAAGCAGTACCTCGGAAATGTTGCTCACGAGCTCAAAACCCCAATTTTCAATATCCAGGGCTATATTTCGACACTCCTCGACGGCGGTATTGATGATGAGATTATCAATCGCAAGTACCTCGAGCGTGCCGAGAAGAGCGTAAACCGCATGATTAACATTATCCGCGACCTCGACACCATCTCGTCACTCGAGAATGATATGTCGATGATGAAGTCGGAGACTTTCGATATCGTAGCTCTTGCCAAGGAGATTGCAGAGCAGTGCGAAATGGAGGCTGCAAAGAAGAATATCTCTATTGTAGTGAAGTTCTCGCAGAATTTGCCTTCACGCTTCTGGGTTTCGGCAGATAAGTTCTACATCGGTCAGGTACTCGAAAATCTCATCATGAACTCTATCCGCTACGGCAAGGAGGGTGGTCAGACAAAGCTTGACTTCCGCGATATGCTGGATAAGATTTTGATTGAGGTGGAGGACAACGGTATCGGTATCGCTAAGGGGGATACTCCACGCGTATTCGAGCGTTTCTATCGTACCGACACCGGTCGTTCACGCGAGCAGGGTGGTACCGGACTCGGTCTTGCTATTGTTAAGCACATCGTAGAGGGACACGGTGAGCGCGTATCGGTTCGCAGCGAATTGGGAGTTGGCTCAACATTCACATTCACGCTCAAAAAAGTTGAGTTGTAATAGTTTATGAATTTACTTGCTATCGTTTGGGCTTGGGATCCCACACTTATCGAGATTTTCGGATTTGAGATTCGTTGGTACTCGCTGACCTGGGTCGCTGCACTTTTGTTTGGCGGTTGGCTCTTCTCATACTTCTGCAAGCGCGAGGGTAAACCCGAGAGCGTTTCGGATACGGCATTTATGTATATCGCACTCGGCACAATTATCGGTGCCCGACTCGGACATTGTCTCTTCTATGAGCCATTGGAGTATCTGCGTGAGCCTTGGAGAATTATCACGGGTATTCGCGACGGTGGACTTGCCAGCCACGGAGCGGCAATAGGTATCGTTATCGGCATATGGCTCTCATCGCGCAAGAATAAGGTTTCGGTATGGTGGACAGCCGACAAACTCGGTATCATCGCCCCATTAAGTGGCGCAATGATCCGTTTTGGCAACCTCTTTAACTCGGAGATTATCGGCAACGAAACAACCGTGCCTTGGGGCTTCAAGTTTATGCGATTATACCCAAACTTGCCCGAGGAGTTAGTTCCCGTACGCCACGCAACACAGCTCTACGAGGCGTTGTGCTACATTGTGGTTTTCGTCATTCTGTTTGCGATCTACCGCTACACCAAATTGGCTAAACGCGAGGGATTTATCTTCGGTGCAGCGATGGTGGGTATATTCACTCCACGATTCCTTATCGAGTTTATTAAGATAAACCAGGTAGCATTCGAGCAGGGAATGACCTTCAATATGGGACAGTGGCTTTCGGTGCCATTTATCCTGGCGGGTATTGCAGTTATGATTTGGGCGTGGCGTCGTTACAAGGGCGAGCCAAATGTTGTCGTTTCGGCCGTCCCCAACCCAAAACAGACCAAGAACAAGCGACACTACAAGAAATAATGAAACAACAAGTCGATAAACTTATAGCTAATTTGCTCCTTGACGAGGGCGAATTGTATCTACCAGAGGTAGGTACTCTAATTCTGTATCGCCACGCGGCAAAATTGCAGTCATCGAAGGTATTGCAGGCGCCATACCACGAATTGCGACTCACAAAGGAGGAGCGCGGCGTCAATCTAATCACCCACATATCGCAGATTGCAAGTGTATCGACAGAGCGCGCAAACGACCTCTTCGCAGAGTGGTTGGAGCAGTCGCTACGCAACGATATTTTAACTATAGAGGGTGTATGCTGCATCGAAAAAGGCAACATCACGACCGACAAAACATTTGAAGATATGGCAAATCCACAAGGACGCAAGAGCATAAAGGTTAATCCGCGCACCAACTACCTTATATACATAATAGCAGGTCTATGTATCGGTTTTGCGCTGGGTATTGCAGGATATATCCTCCACGCCAACGGAACTTTCGACAAGTTGCTTGCCGAGAAGAGCGCTGCACCTGCCGTAGTCGAGAGCAGCGAGGTTGCGCCTCAACCAATCGTAGAAGAGGTAGTTGAGCAGCCTACAGCAGAGTCTCAGGTAGTTGAGCCTGCAGCAGAGGAGGTTACACCTATCGCCTTGCCGCTTAAGAAGGGTAGCAGCTATGCCGTTTGGGGCGTGTATAACGAGCTCCAGAATGCCGAGGGTGCTGTATCGTGGCTCGCAACACGCGTACCTGAGATTGACACCGTACATATTTATGAGTATGACGGTCGCTATATGGTGGCTCTTTGCGAAGTAGGATCGCGGTCGGAGTGCGGTCGCAAGGTATCGGCTTGGAAGGCTGAACACAAGAGTTTCAAGAGCGTTTGGGTATATACCAGATAGTAGTGAGTAGTGAGTAGTGAGTAGTTAATGTCGATAGTTGCACTCATAACAAAGGCGATAGACTTTGTCTATATAAAACCTCTGCGCAGCATCATACCGCAGCAGGTTTTTCGTTATTTGGCATGTGGTGGTGTAACGGCATTTCTCGACACGGTGTGGTACTATATAATATATCATTACATCGTCTGCGAACAGTTTATCGACCTCGGATTTGTTGTGGTATCGCCGCACATTGCTGCATTGTGCGTGGTATTTCCGATAACATTCCTAACCGGATTTTGGCTTAATCGCAACATCGCATTCCGTACCACAAACATATCGTCATTGCCACAGCTCGCCAAGTATGCCCTTACCGTAGCGGGTTCTATATTGCTAAACTATGCATGCATGAAGCTCTTTGTCGAGGCTTGCGGCATATGGGCAACACCGTCAAAGATACTGACCACGGGCGTTTGCGCAGTCTATAGTTTTATGGCGGGACGATATTTCACCTTCAAGGGATAGTATTTTGAAATAAAATTAAAAAATAGCACATTATTTTTTGCATTGTTGCGAAAAAGAGTTATCTTTGCACCACTTTTAAGGGTTTAAGCTACGGAGAGTTGGGTGAGTGGCTGAAACCAGCAGTTTGCTAAACTGCCGATATCGTAAGGTATCCACTGGTTCGAATCCAGTACTCTCCGCAAAATTGATGACAACTTCGGTTGTCATCTTTTTTTTGCAGAGAGTACCGAATTCGTTCAGTCGGTGGCGTTTCGGAAGCCCCATCTCCATCTATGTATGGTCGTTGTTTGCTATCGCAAATCTTTGTCTTCGTCCGATGATTATCTTTGAAAATAAATTTTCGGAGATCATCAGCCAAAGCCAACAATTTACAATTGCAACGACCCTCCTCCGTTCTCCTCTCAACTGCTGCGACCGTTCGAATCTGCAGAGGAAAGCATGTGTTAATGAAGGTGGATTACCCCCACTATCCCTATTAAAACCTTCAACTCCCACTTTGTACGCACCACCTGCACCCACTCTAACTTACCTCTTGGGGAATAATATCAAATGTAGAGATATTCTTATTCCGATTTTTTTACTATCTTTGTGAGACTAAACAATTCAAAAAACTAACTATGAAACAAATCTTTAAAACTTTTGCCGTTATCGCTGCAGTTGCGATATTTGGCACGCAGAATCTTTATGCTGCAATCAAGTGCCAATATGTTGATGCATCGACACTTACCGTTATCAACAAAGCTCAGGAGAACAATCCTGTTTTACAGCGTCTCGACCCTAACAAGTACGAGATGCCAAAGGGTATTCGCAATTCGATGAAGCTCTCAACCGGCATTGCCGTCCTCTTTACCACCGACAGCCGCAATATTCACGCTAAGTGGAAAACAATCAGCAAGAGATCTTGTAATAATAATATGACCCCTATATTCCATAGCGGTCTCGACCTCTACATTCGTGAGAATGGCAAGTGGTTCTTCGCAGGCGTGGCTCGTCCTAAGATCAACGGCAGCAACGAGCACGAGTTCACCGTCGTAAAGAGAATGGCTGAAGGAAAGAAGGAGTGCATGCTCTATCTGCCAATGTTCAATGGTGTATCATCGCTCGAAATCGGCATTGACGAAGGTGCTACAATCGAGCCTCTTGCATCGCCTTTCAAGCACCGCATCTTCTTTGTCGGCTCAAGCATCACTCACGGTGCATCGGCTTGTCGTCCGGGCGCATCGTATGTAGCTCGAATTGGTCGTATACTCAACGCCGAAACCCCAAATATTGGTGTAAGTGGCCAGTGCAAACTCAATGATTTCTACGCAGATATCGTATGCGACAGCAAGGCGGACGCCTTTATATTTGACACATTCTCAAACTCGACTGCAAAGATCATCGACGAGCGCGTCTATAACTTCGTTAAACGCGTTGCTGGTGCACATCCGAACACTCCGCTGATCTTTCTGCAGACCTTAAAGCGCGACATCGGCCACTTCGACCTCGCCTCTCGCAAGCGCAACGATGACCAGCGTGCTGCAGCCGAGAAGTGGATGAAGCAGATTTGCAAGGAGTTCAAGAATGTACATTTCATCAATCACGCCTTCGAACTTGGCGATGATGGCGAGGGTACAATCGACGGCACTCACCTCAACGACCTTGGCGTTCAGCGTACAATCGAGAATCTCGTACCAAAGATGAAGAAGATCTTGAAGAAATACGGCATTAAGTAGTCGTTTTTCAGACTTTATAACGGGTGGTTATCCGAGCTATTTCGGGGTAACCACCTTTTTATTTGCAGCACCGCAACTAATTAGTGGGGCGATTGTGTGATTTTTGATAAAAAATCATTATCTTTGTGCGATATAGTGAAAAACCGTAAAATAGAATATGACTATGAGAAAGATTTTTGTAGCAGCATTGGCATTTTTGGCCGTAGTAAGCTGCAATGAGAACAAAAAGGGTGCAGAGGCTGCAGAGCAGGCTGCAACAGAGGTTGCTGCAAGCGGCGACTTGGCTTTTGTAAATGTTGATTATGTATTTGCCGAGAGCGACATCTTCAAGACTGAGGGTATTGCACTCCGCGACAAGACCGAGAAGGCGCAGCAGAA
>JAFZDR010000087.1 GCA_017561105.1 Alistipes sp.
TATCTACGCATACGATAATAATACAAGCGGTGCCGATGAGATTACTCTCCGTTCGAATGCCGATGCAATCAACGATGAGTTGGAGAATCGCTTGAACGAGCGCCTTGCAATGGCGGGTATCGAGGTTGTCGAGGCTCGTATCAACTACCTCGCTTATGCTCCTGAGATTGCAGCCGTAATGT
The DNA here is from genome assembly GCA_017561105.1 of Alistipes sp. GTDB lineage: Bacteria > Bacteroidota > Bacteroidia > Bacteroidales > Rikenellaceae > Alistipes. Next base: position 183 of record JAFZDR010000087.1, read on the forward strand.
TGCGCCGTCAGCAGGCTGATGCAATTATCTCGGCTCGCGAGAAGATTGTTGAGGGTGCAGTTTCGATGGTTAAGATGGCTATCGATAAGCTTTCGGAGGATGAGGTTGTCGAGCTCGACGAGGAGCGCAAGGCTGCTATGGTTTGCAACTTGCTTGTAGTATTGTGCGGTGATGAGTCGGCACAGCCTGTGGTTAATACCGGCACACTCCACCATTAAAAAATCGTTCTAATGAGTTCTTTTTGCACGAGTCGGCGGATAGCGAAATGCTCACATACGCCCAAGTATGCTCCGCTTTCGCTCCCTGGCCTCGCACAAAAATAGCCTAATCATATCCGATTTTTGGTAGAATGGTAAATTGAGAACTGAAAAATAAAAAAAGCTAATGGCTAATGGCTATTAGCTAATAGCAAAAAAGAAATTATGGCAAAAGAGGCTACAAAGAGTTTTGTACTTCGTATAGATGCCGAAATGATGGAGGCGATCGAGAGGTGGGCGGAAGATGAATTCCGCTCCACCAACGGTCAGCTGCAATATATAATTGCCGAAGCACTCCGCAAGAGTGGTCGAATCAAGAAAAAGAAGAAGGAGTGATGGGAATAGTTAAACGATTTCGAAAATTGAACCACAACACCTCGCTCTCGTTGGGTAAGGTGCGAATTGGTGGTATAACCCTTGGCTTGATGTTCTTGTTGGCTATAGGCGAGAAGTTTATTCCGCGCTGGCTCAACCTCTCACCGGAGAGCTCTTATATGGTTGGTCAGGCGACAGGCTTTGTGATTTGCGTGGTCTTTGTTTCGGTTATTGCGCTTAGGTTGTCGCGCCTCACTCCGCGTAACCGCTGGGCGATGATCAGTATCTTTGGCTTCGGAATGTTGGTAGGACAGATTGCATCTGTGATTGCTCATATCGGCGAGGAGAAGAGCGGACTGTCGGACTATTTTCCGTACGATGTTATTCTGAGTGCTGTGGCTGCTGTGGGTGGTTATATCGCCTGGCGAGTGCACACCGTACGCCTGCGTCGCATTAAGTTGGATCGCGAAATGTGTGTCAAACACCACCGTCGCAACACTCTATAATAAATATAGTATAAAAAGAAGATGGGTATCGTTTTCGATACCCATCACTTTTTGCTTGGAATAGATTGTTATTCGCCCTTTGGAACGAGCTGAACATTTACGGCCTGAACGCCCTTGCCACCTTCGCCAACCTCATAGGTTACGAGCTGACCCTCGTTCAACGCCTTGAAGCCCTCCTTCACGATGCCGGTATAGTGCACAAAAATCTCACTGCCGTCCTCGGCGATTATAAATCCGTATCCCTTTTTAGGATCGAACCATTTTACTTTTCCGTTCATAGTAGTTATAAGGTTATTTAGTTTGGTTAGACAAATATAACAAATTTTTCTCTCATTGTTCTAAAAAAAATGATAATTCTTATTTTTTTTGTAAATTTGCATTTGAATTATTAACCAACAAACAGAGATGAAAAGAGTATTGCTTTTTGGAATTGCGATATTTGGTGCAATTCTTTGTAGTCGCGGACAGAGCATGCGCGAGGAGATCGCTGCAAATCCCAATCTTGCAGGTGGTATCTACACTGCCTATATGGTAACAGAGCATAGTGTGGTACAACCCCCTCGCGGATATAAGCCATTCTACATTTCGCACTATGGTCGTCATGGCTCGCGTTATCATACCGCGCAGGAGAAGTACGATCAGCCGGCAGAGATGATGGAGCAGGCAAATAAGGATGGAAAACTTACCGAGCAGGGCCGCGAGTTGATGCGTCGCCTGCGTATTATTGCCGACGATGCCCACTTGCGTGCGGGCGACCTCTCGCAGCGTGGCGAGCGTGAGCACAAGGGTATTGCCGAGCGTATGGCAAAGGCCTATCCGCAGGTCTTCTCGAACAAGAATATAAATCATATTACCTGTTTGGCATCGCCATATGTTCGCAGTGTCATAAGCATGGCCGCATTTACCGAGCGACTCAAGGAGATCTATCCTAAGCTCGAGATTACGCGCTATGCGAGCCTTCACGATATCGATGTTACCCGTCCCGAGAAGAATATGGATACCTTCTATAAGAAGGCGCGTGCGATAGCTAAGCAGTACCAGATGGAACATACTTACGATAAGGAATTTATCTGCCGCCTCTTCAACGATTACGACTATGCCGTGAAGTTGATCTGCTCGACCTACAAGAGCAATAGCACCTACGGCTTTATGGGTAATATCCACGATTTGGCAATGATTATCCAGAACTTCGATACATTACCTGAGTTGCACGATATGTTCACCGAGCCTGAGCGTTATCAGATGTGGCATCTCTTCAATGTTCGTCGTTATTTGACCTACGGCCCGTCTATCGATTATGGCGATGTTCGTAACTTGGATGGTAAGTTGCTCTTGTGCGATATTATCGAGCGAGCAGACAAGGTCATCTCGGGCGAGAATGCTACCGAGGCTGCAACTCTCCGTTTTGGTCATGACTCGGCAATTATTCCGTTGCTTGCAGTTCTTCACGCCGAGGGTTGCGACGGCCGAGTATCGTTTGCCGAGATTGAGCGCTTGCCTGAGGTATGGTGCGACAGTCGCATCTCTTCGATGGCGGTGAATGTGCAGTTGATCTTCTACCGCAATAAGAAGGGGGATGTCTTGGTTCGATTTATGCGTAGCGAGCGCGATATCCGCATTCCTGTCAAGACCGATTGCTATCCGTTCTACAAGTGGGAGGATTTCCGCAACTACTGCGTAGCGCAGAGCAAGCCCGAGTCACGATAAGAAAGTCGAACTCTAAAACCAACCATAATGAAGAAGATTTTATTGAGTGTGGCGGCCGTTGTTGCCGCTGCATATTCAGCATTGGCGGTGGCGATTGTTCCGCAGCCGCAATCTATTGATAAGCACCAGAACGCCTTTGTTCTCTTGCCGTCGACAACACTTGTTTGCGCATCCGAGGAGTTTGCTCCGCTGGCAGCCTATTTGCAGGAGTATATCCCTGTGAAATACATCTCGAAGGTTGCTCCAAAACGAAATTATGTTGCACTGTCGCTCGTTGAGGGCTACGACAAAGAGGCTTATACGCTCTCTGTATCGCGTGATAGGGTAGAGATCTCGGCAAGCGATTATGGTGGAGCCTTCAATGGTATCCAGACCCTCTTACAGCTCCTGCCGAGCGAGGTATATACCAAGCAGATGTCGCTCCCTGCCGTGGTGCGCGGTTGCGATGTTACCGACAAGCCAAAGTTTGCCTATCGTGGCTTTATGCTCGATGTTGCGCGTACATTTATGACAAAGGAGAATGTGTTACGCTATATCGACTATATCGCCTACCACAAAATCAACAAGTTCCATTGGCACTTGACAGATAATCAGGGCTGGCGTATCGAGATTAAGTCGCATCCGGATCTCGCCAAGAAGGGAGGCTTTCGTGGTGACGGCTCACTCCTCAGACCATCGTTGGGCCGCTGGACCGATATCTATGGCGGCTACTACACCCAGGAGGATATTCGCGAGGTTGTAGCATACGCTGCAGTGCGTAATATCGAGGTTATTCCCGAGGTCGATCTTCCGGGCCATAGCGAGGCGCTTCTTCGCGTCTATCCTGAGATGCTCTGCGACTACACCAACGATGAGTTGGATATAAACGGCAATTACGACAATCGCAATGTAGTCTGCGCAACCAAGGAGAGTAACTACAAAATTCTCGAGGAGATACTTGCCGAAGTGTGCGCACTCTTCCCGTCGCCATTCTTCCATATCGGTGGCGATGAGGTGCGAATGGAGCAGTGGAAGAAGTGTCCTAACTGTTCGGCTTGGCTCAAGAAGAGAGGTTATACCGACGGTTACAAGTTGGAGGATATGTTCATCAGCCGTATTCAGGATATCCTTGCCAAGTATGGCAAAACTCCTGCCGTATGGAATGAGGCCGCATTTGGTGGCGGACTCGACAAGAGTGCTCGCGTACACGGCTGGAAGAGCCCTAAGGTGTGCAAGCAGGTTATGATGAAGGGTTATCCTACTATCTTTATGCCGCAGCAGTTCTTCTACTTCGATATGGCGCAGAGCAAGCGCGAAGCGGGTGCAAGCTGGGGCGGTTGCTTCGATGTTCGCAAGGTCTATTCGTTCGACTTTGCAAAGGAGGGCTTTACTCCTGAAGAGGTCGCTTGTGTTGAGGGCTTCGAGGCTCCATATTGGAGCGAGGTGTTCCTCTCGCAGGGTGGTGATAAGAATATCGATTTCATCGAGTATCAGACCTTCCCGCGCCTTTGTGCTCTTGCCGAGTTGGGTTGGGGTAAGAATGGCGGAAACGAGTGGGAAGAGTTCCATAAACGCCTCTATTCGCGCCACTACGACCGTATGGCTGATATGGGTCTTAATTTCCGTATCACACCGCCGACAGTGAAGTATGAGGGTGGTAAATTGTCGATCGAAAAGATTGATAATGGCACTATCTACTATCGTACGGACGACTCGGAAAAGATATATAAGTATAGCGGTGCAATTGCTACCGACAAGCCTGGCAAGTACGCATTCTGGTGCGAGTATCGCGGTTTGAAGTCGCCTGAGGTGGCTCACTCGTCGCGCTATAAGACACTTCAGCCAAATGTAAAGGTAACATCTTCTATGCCGGAGGATCCGAAGTATGGCTACGACGGTGTTTCGACCTATAAGAAGCGCGTTATGACCGCTTGCACATGCAAGAAGGGCGATTGGATTCTCTTCGAGTTCGATGAGCCGATTGTGTGCCGTCAGGCCGAGTTCTATACAGGTCGCTACAATGTTCCGAGTGGCCTTATTCGTGTCGGCTATCTCGAGATTAGCGAGGATGGCGTAAACTTTGAGCGCGTTGCCGACCTAAACTATGGTATTGCCAAGGTTGTCAATCCGCGTCCTATCAAGGCTGCACGCATCGTGGCAGAGCGAGATGTTGTGGGTTCAAGCAAGGTTTGGATCGGAGCTCCGATTCTCTACCCAAAATGGTAGAAACCGTCTGATTGAATATGAATAATAGGCACCATCTGGTGCCTATTATTTTTGTAAAAAAATCTTTGCGAAATTGCTATTTGCGGCTGCATCCAAATCCTCTGTTGAAACCCCTTGCAAATCGGCAATTTTCGAGTAAATTTCCTCTATTGGCGTAGGGCTTTCATCGCTCTCTGCAAAGAGTTGCGAAAGTGGGGTAATGCGCAGAGCTTCAATGGTTTTCGGGGAGTGAAAAGTGCGCTCGCCAAACGATAGAAAATAGCCTTGTGCCAGAGCTCGTTGCGCCTGCTCTTTCGAGCCTATAAAACCGTGAAAAATTACAGCTTTCAGGCGGTAATCCGCGACTATTTTCATTACCTCCTCGAAGGCTCGGACACAGTGCAAAACCACGGGCTTTTCGAGCTGCTCGGCAAGGGTTAATTGTGCCCGAAGAACGGCAGTTTGCACCTCGCGCGGAACATCGCAGGCGTAGTCCAAACCTATCTCTCCGATGGCGTCGGCAGACGGCGCATGCTTCTCCACCTCGGCAAGGTCGCAATTTGCGGCGTGCCAAGGGTGAATTCCCACTGTTTCAATGGTTTGCGCGTGCGTTTGCGCATTATGCGTGTGAATGTCCAAAATCATTGCAACGGTAAAGGTACGGAAAAAATCGCAATAATTGTGAAATTTATAACATAAAAAGGGATAATCTCGCGAAAAATTAGTATCTTCGCGGGCGATTTTATGGGATCACAATTTTTTTCAAACAATAATTTTATTCACTAATTAACAAAAAACTCAAAAACATGTCGAAAATCATTAAACTTTGCAAAGGTTTGGATATTCGCTTGCAGGGAGAGGCAGCAAAGACCATCGTCAACGCACCGTTGGCATCGGAGTATGCTGTATCGCCACTCGATTTCGAGGGCGTAACTCCTAAGATGCTTGTTAAGGTGGGTGACACTGTAGAGGCCGGTTCTCCGCTCTTCTTCGACAAGAAGCGTCCGGAGATTCTCTTCACATCGCCTGTCAGCGGTACTGTTGCTGCTGTCAATCGTGGTGAGAAGCGCAAGATCCTCTCGGTTGTTGTTACTGCCGACAAGGAGGTTTCGTACAAGAAGTTCGCTTCGCTCGACCTCGCAAAAGCATCGCGTGAGCAGATTATCGACCTCTTGCTCGAATCGGGTTTGTGGACGATGTTCGTTCAGCGTCCTTACGGAGTTATCGCTTCGCCAAGCGACAAGCCAAAGGCTATCTTTGTATCGGCCTTCGACAGCGCACCTCTTGCAACCGACTACGGTTTCGCTCTTGCAGCAAGCCAGCAGCCATTGCAGTTGGGCTTCGATGTATTGCGCCGCTTGACTGATGGTAAGGTGCACCTTTCGTACGATGCTGATGGCTATGTGCCTCAGATCTCGGGTGTAGAGTTGCATGCATTCAAGGGCAAGCACCCTGCAGGTAATGTAGGTGTTCAGATCCACCACATCGACCCAATTAACAAGGGCGAGAAGGTTTGGACCTTGAACATCCAGGATGTCGCAATCCTCGGTCGTTTGTTCCTCACAGGTAAGGTTGATCTTTCGCGCGTAATTGCAGTTGCAGGTTCGTGCGTAGCAGAGCCAAAGTATTACCGCGTAGTGGCTGGTGCTTCGGTTGAGTCGATCTTGGGTGGCAAGTTGTCTAACGAGCATGCTCGCGTTATCTCGGGCAATGTTTTGACAGGCCGCAATGTTGGTAAGGAGGGCTTCCTCAGCGTAAATGCCAATATGCTCACCGTAATTCCTGAGGGCGACGAGTACGAGTTGCTCGGCTGGGCTATGCCTCGCTTTAAGAAGTTCTCTGTATCGCGTGCATACTTCTCTTGGTTGTTCCCTTGGAAGAAGTACA
>JAFZDR010000088.1 GCA_017561105.1 Alistipes sp.
AAGGTTATCAAGTTGGACAAGGAGTCGGAGCCAGATATCTACAACGCTATCAAGCGCGACGCTCTCCTCGAGAATGTAACTGTAGACGAGAACGGTAAGATTGACTTCAACGATAAGAGCGTAACCGAGAACACTCGTGTTTCGTACCCTATCAACCACATCAACAACATCGTAACTCCAATCTCGGCTGCTCCAGCTGCGAAGAACGTTATCTTCCTCTCGGCTGATGCATTCGGCGTGTTGCCTCCAGTTTCGATCTTGACACCAGAGCAGTGTAAGTACTACTTCCTTTCGGGCTTCACCGCAAAGTTGGCAGGTACAGAGCGTGGTATCACCGAGCCTACTCCAACATTCTCGGCTTGCTTCGGTCAGGCATTCTTGGAGTTGCACCCTACAAAGTACGCTGAGGAGCTCGTTAAGCGTATGGAGAAGAGCGGTGCTAAGGCATACCTCGTAAACACTGGTTGGAATGGTACAGGCAAGCGTATCTCTATCAAGGATACTCGTGGTATCATCGATGCAATCCTCGACGGCGCTATCCTCGAGGCTCCTACAAAGAAGATCCCTGTATTCGACTTTGAGGTTCCAACAGCTCTTCCGGGCGTAGATCCTGCAATCCTCGATCCACGCGACACTTACGCTGATGCAGCTGAGTGGGAGACTAAGGCAGCAGACCTCGCTGGCCGTTTCATCAAGAACTTCGGCAAGTACACTACTAACGAGGCTGGTAAGGCGCTCGTAGCTGCAGGTCCACACCTCGAGTAAAACCGATTTTAAGCCGCAATCTGCGGCACATCACTAAATAGTAAACACCTTCGGGATAGTACAAATCGTACAGCCCGAAGGTGTTTCTTTTTTGTGCCACATCTCACGACTTCAGACAAGAAATTATCAATTCTGAGGTGGAGTTTATGTTAAGATATATGGTGCAAAATTCCATTGCTCCTATCTGCTTAAAATCAGTTTATGGTTAGTATGGTCGAGAAAACCCTATAGCAATAAAAAAGGTTGTCCGCGGACAACCTTTTTGTTGTGAAAAGCTCTCGGTTTAGAACGAAAGCTTTGCGCCTACAAATACCGAGCGCGGAAGTGATGGGCCATAGATATAACCCGAGTCGCGGCTTGGGCCACGGTCAAAGTCACGCTGATATGAGTTGAGGATATTGCGAACACCTGCATTGATCTGCAAACCGATCGTCTTCCAAATCTTGAAGTCGTACGAGAGCTTCACGCCGAGGTCGAAGAACGACTTTGTGCGCTCGATGCGGTCCTTCTCGAGTGTTGAGCCGTCAGGGAGTATACCGCCAGCAAAGTGCTCTACATACATGCGGCCCATATAGTTACCCGAGAGGTCGATCTTGAAGTTCTTTACCGGCTGCGACGAGATAGTGAAGTAGCCATATACATTTGGCGAGCGGAACATATTTGTCGCCTTCTCTACGCTCTCATCCTCGCTCCAAGCCTCAGGCGACTTATATTTGCTGCGCTGCAATGTTACACCTGCCGAAGCCTCAACCCAAGGAGCATAGGCAACCTTGCCCTCGATATTCAAGCCCATAACGGTTGCACCAGAGCCGTTGTAACGCTCCTTTATAGTTGCGCCATCCTCGCCTGTATAGCCTGTATCGCGCAATGCGAATACATCATTTAAAATAGTAGCGAAGCCCTCTACGAGGAGGTTTGTCTGCACACGACCAAATGTGTGGTACATATCGCTCGATACTGTGAAGGTGTGCGAACGCTCCTCCTTCAAATCGTCAGCCAAGCGGATACGGGTACGTTCGCCGCCCACAACGAGGATATGCAAATCCTCATCGAATGCCTGTGGAGCACGGAATCCCGAGCCATAGGTTGCGCGGAGGTTAATATCGTGGATTGGGTTATAACGCAAAGTTACGCGAGGCGAAACGATAGGCAAATACTTCTTTGCCGATGCGCTGTACCAGTTGTCGAAACGGCCTCCTGCAAGGAAACCCCACTTGTTGAACTTGAACTCGCCCTGCGCAAATACACTTGCGTTGTGGATGTGCTGCTTGGTCTGCATCGAAGTGTAGCCTTGTGCTACATAGCCGATAGGGTTGTCGAAGAGGTAGTCGTAGCTATACTCCAAACCTGTTGTCAACTCGAAAATATTCAAGCGATAGAGGTACTGAGCACCTGCAACAGCAGTTACACCCTTTGTCTTACCATAAGCATTAGGGTCCATATCTGCACCATAGTAGCTGTCGCGGTTTGTTGCCTGAGCTGATGCAAATACGCTATAACGGTGGCGCGAATTCTTCGATGTGCCTTCGAACGAAAGACCTCCGCTGTTGATAAGGTGGTCGGTAGTCTCGGCAATCATAGCCTCGTGAGGTGGCAAATCAAGCTTGTCACCACCGCGACGATACTCGTTTGTTGCGTGGTAGTCGAGAGTGAGCTTGCTGTATGCGCTGGTCTTGATATATGCCTGAGTACCGATAGTCTGCGACTTGATGACAGGAATCTCCACAAAGCCATCGTGGTCGTGGTCGTACGCATCGCGCATACGGTTCTGACCGTAGATTGTGAGTCCCGCCTTGCGGTCGTC
>JAFZDR010000089.1 GCA_017561105.1 Alistipes sp.
TGTTGTTATCGAGCGCCTTGCTTATGCCGGTTGATGTGATGGTGTGAGCCAACTCGCCATAGTTGCGCAATGGCTCCTTAGTGATAATATTGATTGTACCACCGATAGCCGATGATCCGTAGAGTGCCGAGCCGCCACCGCGAACAACCTCAATACGCTCCACCATATTTGCAGGGATATGCTCCAATCCGTAAACGCCTGCCAAGGCCGAGAATACAGGGCGTGAGTTGATTACGATCTGCGAGTACTGACCCGAAAGACCGTTGATGCGAACCTGTGCAAAACCGCAGTTCTGACACGAGTTCTCAACACGTACACCCGGCTGGAACGACAAACCCTCGGCCAAAGTAGGAGCCGAAACCTTGTTCAAGAGATCCGAGTCTACGATATTTACGAGTGTCGGAGCCTCGCTGCGCTTTGTGGCGTTACGGTTTGCCGATACTACGACAGCATCAACCGAAATCTGCTCCTCAGTAGTCTCAAAGTTGAGCTGAATGTCTGTTCCGCATTCAACCTCTACCTCCTTATTCTGTGTCGCGTAGCCGATAGCCGATACCGATACTACGAACTTACCTACAGGTACATGGTAGAGGGTGTAGTGGCCGGTTGCATCGGTTGTCGTACCGATTGTAGTGCCGTCGATTGTTACTGTAATATATGGGATATGCTCCTTTGTGCGGGAGTCTGTTACGTGTCCGTGAATTGTAGCTTCGCACTTATCTGCTGCGGGGTGGCTGTAGCCGTTCTTGTGATGGATGTGGTGCGCGTTATTCTGCGCAATGGCTGTTGCGCACATAAAGAGCGCAACAATTATTATTGTTGTGAGTTTTTTCATTTCAGTTATTGTTTATCGATAAAACGTATGTAAAATTGGCACGTAGTATTGCCAATGTTGTATTGTTTTACGATAAACAAGGAGGTCCGCGGAGCGATGATACTACAACTATACGATTTGCTGCTGCGGTTGGAACTATCTCATACTCGTAGAGCAAAGTTGTAATTATCGGGGTGTAATGAAAATACTCTGCAGCGACCGCGAGGAAATCCTCGGCGTGGCAGATAGGACAGTTACACGACACCCACTCTCCCGCATCGGCAGATGGGTGGGCTGTGCGCAGATAGTTCTCGTAGTAACCCCTGTCGTGGGTTATCCATACTCTGCTCGACACTGCGAAAATCATCAGTGCTGCAAGCAGATGCGCAAGACCTGTTCTATATGTAACTTTCCGTTTCACGGCTGCAAAGATACAAACTTTAATTAAAAATTAAAAATTATGCAAAAAATCTCTCTTGCACGACCTATCGACACCCAAATTTTACTATATTTGTAGAAGGTTTTAATCTAAACAAGCCGATAATATGGTCGAGAGTAAGAGAAAGCAGTTGGCAATGGTTGCCGAGGATGAGTGGTTGCAACCTGTTGAGGAGGCGGTAAATGCGCGATATGATATGTACTGTGCGCACCTTGCCGATATCGAGCGCAATGGCTCTATTGTCGATTATGCAAACGGCTACCGCTATTTCGGTTGGCAGTACGACGAGGATATGTCGGGCTGGTGGTTCCGCGAGTGGCTGCCTGCAGCAAGCGATGTCTATATCTTCGGCGATTTCAACAATTGGCAGCGCACCCAGCTCCGTTTGAGCAAGGATGTGCATGGCGTATGGAGTATCTTCCTGCCCGATGCGATGTACTCTTACCGTCTGACTCACGGCTCGCTCTATAAGCTCCATATTCACGGACAAAACGGCTGGCACGATCGCTTACCGGCATACGCAACGCGCCTTGTTCAGGACGACGAAACAAAGAACTATTCGGCTCAATTCTGGATTCCGCAGCCATTCGACTGGGACGACGATAAGCTGGTCGTAGATAAGAATAATCTGCTGATTTACGAGACCCACATCGGCATGTCTTCCGAGAAGGAGGGCGTATCGACCTATAAGGAGTTCGAGCGCAAGGTCCTTCCGCGCGTTAAGAAGGCGGGCTATAATGCTATTCAGGTTATGGCTATTGCAGAACACCCGTACTACGGTTCGTTCGGCTACCATGTGGCAAACTTCTTTGCGCCATCGTCGCGCTTTGGTACTCCCGAGGAGTTGAAGTCGCTCGTGCGCAAGGCGCATAAGCTTGGTATCGCGGTTATTATGGATATTGTTCATGCCCACTATGTCAAGAACTTCAACGAGGGTATCAACGAGCTCGACGGCTCACCAAATCACTACTCGAAGGAGGGCGATGCGGGCTATCAGCCATATTGGGATTCGAAGATTTTTGACTACGGCAAGCGCGAGGTTGAGCACTTCCTCCTCTCGAATGTTAAGTATTGGCTCGATGAGTTCCACTTCGACGGCTATCGCTTCGATGGTGTAACCTCGATGATATACCACCACCACGGATATACCGATTTCGATTGTCGCGAGAAGTTCTTCGACGAGGGTGTTAATCGCGATGCCTTGGTCTATCTCGCTTTGGCAAATAAGCTCGTTCACGACTTCCGTCCCGAGGCTGTAACCATTGCCGAGGATGTGAGCGGTATGCCGGGTATGTGCCGTACAATTGAGGATGGCGGTATCGGTTTCGACTTCCGTTTAGGTATGGCAATTCCCGATTTCTGGATTAGACTTTTGGAGGATGAGAGCGATGAGTCGTGGAATATCGACGAAATGTGGAGCGTGCTGACCAATCGTCTGCCGAAGGTTAAGACTGTGGCTTATGCCGAGTCGCACGACCAGGCCATGGTGGGCGATAAGACTATAGCCTTCCGCCTGATGGATAAGGAGATGTACTTTGCAATGAACAAAGGCTCCGAAAACCTTATCGTAGAGCGCGGTATGGCTCTTCACAAGATGATTCGCCTGATGACAATATCGGTAGGTGGCGATGCCTATCTCAACTTTATGGGTAACGAGTTCGGACACCCCGAGTGGATCGATTTCCCTCGCGAGGGCAATGGTTGGAGCTATGCTCACGCACGCCGTCAGTGGTCGTTGGCCGATAATGGTTTCTTGCGCTACGGACAGCTCAGCTTGTTCGACAAGGAGATGTTGAAGGTCATTAAGAAGTACAAGGTTTTGGCCGACGGATACCCTTACAGATGGCACTCCGACTATGAAAACCAAACTATTGCATTCTCGCATAAGGGGTTGTACTTTGTGTTCAATTGGAGCCCCGAAAATTCATGCCCAGACTATCGCGTAGAGGTGCCTTGGGCCGGTAAATATACGGTTGAGCTATCGACCGACGAGAGCCGTTTCGGAGGTTTCGACCGTCAGGTTAAGGGTCAGGAACACTTTACCGAGACAATAAAAGACGAGTGGGATAACGCCCACCACTTTATCAAGATTTATAACACTGCCCGCACGGCAATGGTGTTGAAATGGCATAAATAGAGCATATATGAAACGCTATAAAGAGTTTGTTGAGCGCATAAAAGAGTTCGTTGCCGAGGATAGAGTCTATACCGACGAGTTGCGCCGCTTTGCGTGGGGAACGGATGCGGGATTTTACCGCCTGACCCCGCAGGTGGTGGTGCGTGCCAAAGACGAGAAGGAGGTATCGCAGTTGCTCAAGGAGACTTCGGCGTTGCATCTGCCAGTGACCTTCCGCGCTGCGGGAACATCGCTCTCGGGACAGTCGATAAGCGACTCGATACTTGTTGTGGCGGGTAAACATTGGGAACGCTACTCCGTAGGCAAGGGTGGCGAAACCATCACACTCGAGCCGGGTATTGTGGGTGCCGAGGTCAATCGCATCCTAAAGCCTTATGGTCGCAAATTTGGTCCCGACCCCGCTTCGATTAAGAGTGCGATGGTGGGCGGTATCGTTATGAATAACGCCTCGGGAATGAGTTGTGGCGTGTGGGCAAATAGCGACAGGGTGCTGCTCTCGGCGCGATTGGTCTTTGCCGACGGAACAATTCTCGATACCGCCGACAAGGCGAGCCGTGAGGCCTTTGCCGCGTCGCACAAGGCTCTTTTGGATGAGATTTGTGCCATTCGCGACGAGGTGCGAGCCGATGCTGAGCTGTCGGAGCGCATCCGCAAGAAGTATGCGATAAAGTGCGTTACGGGTCTTAATCTCCTGCCATTTGTGCAGTATGACGATCCGTTCGATATAATTCTCCACTCGATAGTCGGCTCGGAGGGTACTTTGTGCTTTGTGGGCGAGGTTACTATGAGAACATTGCCGTTGTTGCCACTCCATAAGACCGCCATGGTCTATTTCCGCACAATTCGCGAGGCATGCGAGGCGGTGGTGGCAATTCGCCAATACAATGTTTCGGCAGTGGAGCTGCTTGATTCGCGCTCGCTCACCGCTGCGGGCGACACTACGGGTGAGGGGCTTACAGCTCTGTTGATAGAGGTTGAAGAGGCCGAGCAAATGGCTCTTGATGAGAAGGTTGCGAAAGTTACTGTCGAGCTCGAAAAGTTCGATACCGTTACGGGCGTAAACTTTACCGACAATGAGTCGGAGCGAGCAAAGCATTGGGCTGTCAGAGCGGGAATCTTCCCTATGGTCGGAGGTCTGCGCAAAGAGGGTACAACCTGTATGATTGAGGATATTGCCTTCCACATCGAGGATCTGCCACAAGCAACCGAGGAGCTTTCGGCTCTGCTCGATAGATGCGGATATGACGACTCCTGCATCTATGGCCACGCCTTGGAGGGTAACTACCACTTTATTATAAATCAGTCGCTCTCGACCGAGGAGGAGGTTGCACGATATAAGCGCCTTATCGAGGAGGTTGCCGAGCTTGTGGTCGATAAGTACGACGGCTCGCTCAAGGCGGAGCACGGTACGGGCCGCAATATGGCGCCATTTGTCGAGCGTGAGTGGGGCACAAAGGCCTATGCAATGATGCAGCGCGTAAAGCGAGCATTCGACAGCGAAAATCTGCTCAATCCGGGTGTTATTTTCAACGATGATAAGGAGTGCTACCTCAAAAACTTTAAGTCGTTGCCAATTCTTATCCCTGCCGAGGATGCTTCGGAGGAGGTGCGCGAGATATATAAGCAGCTTAATCGCTGTATCGAGTGCGGTTTCTGCGAGGTAAATTGCGTGTCGTGCGGATATACACTATCGTCGCGTACCAGAATGGTCTTACAACGCGAGATTGCGAGCTTGGAGCTTTCGGGCGAGTTGCCTGAACGCCTGGCTCTGCTTCGTAAAGGCTATTCGCACTATGGAAATGACACTTGTGCGGGCGATGGTTTGTGTTCAAAATCGTGCCCTATGGGCATCAATATGTCGGAGCTTACCCACGAACTGCGTCGTCGCGAAATAGGTGCGATGGGCAATAGGGTAGGAGGCTTTGTTGCCGACCACTTTGCCGGTGTGAAGGGTGTATTGCGTAGCGTTTTGGCGGTTGCCGATGTGGCACACTCGGTTGTTGGCTCAAAGGCGATGTCGGCAATTGGTAAGGGGTTGCACAAGGGGTTAAAGATGCCGTTGTGGACACCGTCTTTGCCGAAGAACTACCGCTTCAAGGAGGGCCGTGTGGAGCATGCCGAGCATAGAGATAAGGTTGTTTACTTCCCAAGCTGCATAAATCAGACTATGGGTACCGAGAAGGCGTCGCGTCACTGCCGACCTTTGGTCGAGGAGATGATGTCGCTCTTCGAGAAGGCGGGCTATGAGGTTATTTTGCCGAAGGGTATGGAGTCGTTATGTTGCGGTACAATTTGGGAGAGCAAGGGTATGCCGGAGGTGGCAGATCGCAAGATTGCCGAGCTTGAAAATGCACTCTGGGAGGCGTCGGAACAGGGAAAGTATGATGTTGTCTGCGACCAGAGCCCGTGCCTCTACCGTATGAAGCAAAAGATAAAGAGTTTACACCTCTACGACTCTACCGAGTTTGTATGGGAGAAGATGCGTGATAGATTGGAGTTTCGCCAAACTGAGAAGCCGATAGCACTGCACCTCACCTGCTCGACTCGCAAGATGGGTATCGAGGGTGCGGTTGAGGGGTTGGCTCGATTGTGCTCTTCGAAGGTGCTTATCCCCGAGGGTGTCGGCTGCTGCGGCTTTGCGGGCGATAAGGGTATGACTCACCCCGAGCTTAATGCCTACGCGCTGCGTAAGCTCCGTTCGCAGATTGAGGCTAACGGTATCGAGGTAGGTTACTCGAACTCACGCACCTGCGAAATCGGTCTTGCAACCAATTCGGGTGTGCCGTACCGCTCGATAATTTACTTGGTAAATGAGTGTACGGTCAAAAAATAGAATAATCGACAAATAGAAGGGGCTGCTCAACAATGTTGGACAGCCCCTTACCTATTTATTAGAGTAACTATCTACTAATAGTTCTCAGCCTTAATCTCGAAGTAAGACTGTGGGTGAGCACATACAGGGCAAACCTCAGGTGCCTGCTTGCCTACTACGATGTGACCGCAGTTCGAGCACTGCCAAATCATATCGCCCTCGCGCGAGAATACCAAACCACCCTCAACATTCTCCAAAAGCTTGAGGTAACGCTCCTCGTGCTCCTTCTCGATCTTAGCTACACCCTCGAACAAGTTTGCGATGTGGTCGAAGCCCTCCTCGCGAGCCTCCTTAGCGAAGGTTGCGTACATATCGGTCCACTCGTAGTTCTCGCCCTCAGCTGCGTGCTTCAAGTTCTCAGCTGTGTTACCGATGCCGCCGAGCAACTTGAACCAAATCTTAGCGTGCTCCTTCTCGTTGTTTGCAGTCTCCTCAAACAACTTAGCAATCTGAACATAACCATCCTTCTTCGCCTTCGATGCGTAGTAGGTATACTTATTACGAGCCTGCGACTCACCAGCAAATGCTGTCCACAAATTCTGCTCGGTCTTCGAGCCTTTCAAATTCTTCATACTCTATTTTTTTGTTTAGATGTTAATTTTTCTTGTTTGCTACTGCGAAGATAGGATATTTTTTTAATTTGTGCAAATACTATTTTCTTATAAAAGTATAAATTTTAGTTATACTAACGCCATTTTTGCTTTTCGTCGATGGATAATTCGTTTTTCTAATAATTATTCGCTATATTTGCATTATAGAAATAATCCAATTACCCTTTCTAATTTTTAGAGAGGGCTAATTCGTTGATATAGAAAGATAGTAAATCGTTAACTTAAACAAAAAATCAAAATGAAAAACTTGACAAAACTTTTCGTGGCGGTTGCAGCTTTGTTTGCAGGATTTTCTTGCGTAACAGATGTAACCGAGGACCTCGGCGTAAAGGTTGGAGGTCAGACCACTTTGACCATCTCGTTGGAGGAGTCGCGTACTCAGCTTGGCGAGAAGGCTGACGGCGTCTATCCACTCTATTGGAGCGAGGGCGACAAGATATCAATCAATGGCGTTGAGTCGAGTGCTGTTTCGGCTGATGTTGCAGGTGCTACAGCTGCCGAGTTTACATTCGATGGCGTACTTAACCACCCTTACAATGTGGTTTACCCTGCATCGACTGCAAACGAGGTGACCTTCCCTGCCATTCAGAACTATGTTGCTGGTACATTCGCAGCAGGCGCAGCTCCAATGTATGGTTATGCAGAGGTCGCAGGCAGTGCAGTTCAGATGCACCACCTTGCAGGTGCGCTTCGTTTCGATGTTGCAGGTACAGCAACTCTCTCGAGCGTAGTAGTGGTAGCTGAGAGCGGTAGCCTTTCAGGTACCTACACAGTTGATTGCGCAACCGGCGAATTGACTGCCAAGGAGGGCTCGACTTCAAGCTCTGTATCGCTCACTTTCGGCGAGGGTTTGACACTTACCGATACACCAACACCTCTCTATATCGCAGTTCCTGCGGGCAATTACGGTATGGTTACGGTAAAACTCTATTCGACTGCAGACGAGGTTATGACCGTTAAGTTTGACACAACCTCGAAGCCGGTTAAGGCTGGTGCAGTACGCGAGTTTGCTCCAATTACCTACGCAGGCGTTGCTGATACTTCGGACTTTGTCATCGATAGCAAGGATGCACTTATTCGCTTTGCTGCTAACCCAAGCCGCAATGCTGTTGTTACTGCAAATATCGATATGACAGGTTACGATTGGACTCCAATTGATGGCTTCGCAAAGTCGTTCGATGGAGGTAACTTCGAGATTAAGGGCTTGAATGATGCGTTGTTCCGCTACACATCGGCAACCGAGATTAAGAATGTAAAGTTGGTTGATGTTAATATCACCGTAGACAAGTTCTTTGTTCACTCTGACAATGCGCGCGTTTATGCTGGCTCGCTCGCTTACTACTTCGAGAATTCGAGTGGTAAGGTTACAAACTGTTCAGCATCGGGTAACATCGTCGTTGATGTAGTCTACAAGAATAGCGATACAACTCAGTCTACCGACTCTAACTATGCAGTATCAATCAGCGGTTTGGTAGGTATGGTTTACAAATGTGCCGAGTTCTCGGGCTGTACAAACCGTACAAATGTAAATGTAAAATCGTTGTTCGGTGCTGATGGCGAGAGTAACTTCTACACCCACTTCGGAGGTATCGTAGGAGGTTTCTACTCTTGTTCGGCACTTTCAAAGTGTACAAACTATGGTAACATCTCGATCAATACAGGTCAGCAGACAGGTGTAATTCGTTGCGGTGGCGCTATTGGTTACGCAAACACCGCTACATTGTATAGCGAGGTGAAGAACTATGGCGATATCTACATCAATACCAATACAACAAGCGGTATGTATGTAGCAGGTGTAGTTTCTAATACATACAAGGCTGCAACATTCGACAAGTGTGAGAATTACGGAGCTATCACTATCGAGAACAATGTGAAGTGCGGTAAGTGCTTTGTTGGTCAGATGGGAGCATCCTGCTCGGGCAATAGCACAATTAAGAATTGTATCGGTTCAAATAATGCCAGCGGTAAGGGTATCACAATCGGTTGCGATTGCTCAAATCTCTATGCAGGATTCTTTGGTAAGTATCCGGCTTCTGAAACAACTTCGGCGAAGGAGACTGCCGGCACATCGAAAGTCTATACAAACTCTATCGCTGATTCAACCAACTCGAGCGACTTGACCATTACATCAGATTTCTCATCAACAAGTTCGAGCTATCCTACATTGGGAATGACCGACACAACAAGCGCTGCTGCTAACGCGCAGACAATTAGCAATTTCCACGTGTCGGGAGATATTACTGTAAACGGATTGATTAAGGGTTATGCCTATATTGCCGGTATCGTTGGTTATTGGAGATCGTATAATGCGAAGGCTTATAAGTTGACTATGACCGATTGCTCTTATAGCGGTAATATCATCGTAAATGGACAGATTGCAAATCGTCCTGCTGTTGGTGGTATTATGGCATACAATAGTGGTAATTACGCATCGTTGACAAATGTTCACCACACAGGTAACATTACAGTTCACAATACATTCGATGGTATTGTAAACTATTGGATGTCTATCGGTGGTATTATCGGCTATGATGGTCAGGAGCCTCCTTTGACAAATTGTACTAATAGCGGTGATATTACCGTTACAGGTAATTTTGTGGGCGTATACAATGATGCAAATCATCCATTGCGTGTAGGAGGTATCGTAGGTTACCCTAACAGCTTCGCAAAGGTTAGGGCCGGTGTTGTGAATACGGGCGATATCACTATCGGTGCAAAGGGTGTTGAGACAAAGGTTAATTTCCTCTGCGTAGGCGGTATTTGGGGAGAGGTAACAAGTGCAAGTGCAACAATGACCGACCCTATCAATACAGGTAATATTACTATTACAAATGTAACAAATGCGAGCGTTGCTGATTCGTATGTAGGTGGTGTTGTAGGTAAGACTGTCGCAAAGGTTACAAATGCTCAGTGCTACTGCAATATTGCTGCAGCGGGCTATACCAACTTGGGTTGGGCAACAGGCTCGGCTCGCGTAAAGGACTCGATTGTAGCAACTAACTGTAAGTTTGGTGGTAATCTTGTCGAGATAGAGGTTGACGAGGAGGATGAGTCGCAGAAGGAGAAGTTGACTCCGCTCACAAGCGAGAACTTCTTCGACCATATCTTTGGCGGTACAACAGATTGGACAGGCGTGGAGAACTACGACGGTTGTACTCTCCTCACCGCAAGTCCACTTTCAGAATAACCCTTTAAAACAGTTACGATTATGAAAATGTATTTGAAACCACAATTTGAGATTTTCGAGGTAGCTGTCGAGGGCGGCTACGGCGATAGTGTTCTTCTTCCGGGCTTTGGCACGGAGAGCGACGAGTTGGTTTATTAGAAAAATGAGGCTCAATCGAGCCTCATTTTTTTGTCTGTTTGCTGTTTGCTTTTTCTTTTTTACGGCAATAAAATTCTCAATTTTTCATTTTTAATTTTTCATTTTACATTTTTTTTGTACCTTTGCAGCCGATTAACCTATTGTGGGTTAGTGAAAACCATTTATTAACAATTAAAATTTTATAGCATTATGGCTGTTAAAATTCGTTTGGCACGACATGGTAAGAAGGGTTATGCTTTCTATCACATTGTTGTTGCAGATAGCAGAGCGCCACGTGATGGTAAGTTTATCGAGAAGTTGGGTACTTACAACCCTAACACGAATCCTGCTACAATCGACCTTAACTTCGAGCAAGCTTTGGGTTGGTTAATGAAGGGCGCACAACCTACTGATACTGCTCGTGCGATTCTTTCGTACAAGGGCGTATTGTACAAGAAACACCTGCTCGGTGGCGTAGCTAAGGGCGCTTTCTCTGAGAGCGATGCTGAGGCTAAGTTCAACAAGTGGCTCGGTGAGAAGGAGGGCAAGGTAACCGCTAAGGTTAACAAGTTGGAGGCTGAGAAGTCGGCTGACAAGAAGGCTCGCCTTACTGCAGAGGCTGCAATCAAGGAGGCTCGTGCTGCTGCTATCGCAGAGCGCAAGGCTGCTGCTGAGGCTGAGGCTGCTGCCGCAGCTGCAGAGGCTGAGGAGGCTCCAGCTGAGGAGGCAACTGAGACACCTGCTGAGGAGTAGGTCACAAGATGTTGACGGTAGGACGCATAACCAAGCTCTTCGGAGTAAAGGGAGAGGTTGTTATAAACCTCTACGATACCCTGCCCGACAACTTCAATTGGGAGGAACAACCCTTCTTCACGAAAGTGGAGGAGTTGGTAGTTCCTCTTTTTTGTGACTCCTTCGCGCGTCGCGGACAGCGCAGTGCTGTTGTGGCATTTGCCGATATCGACACCGAGAAGCGTGCCGAGATGATTCTCGACCACGAGTTGATGCTCGAGGTGGAGGAGAGCGACAGCGATGAGTTTACATTCGACGATCTTATCGGCTTTGAGGTGCGCATTGGCCGTACCAAGGGCGAGATTGTCGATTTCTACGACAACGAGTTCAATCCACTCTTCGAGATTGAGATTAAGGGCAAGCAGCACCTTGTGCCTGCAGTAGAGGAGTTTATCGCAGCGATAGACTTCGACAAGCGTTATATCAAGTTTGTCCTTCCTGACGGACTTATAGAGTAAAATCCCCCCAGATATGAAAAAGAGTTTGAAGGCGACATTATTGTTGCTCTGTTTTGCTATTATACCACTTTGTGCATCGGCCTACAATGGCGAGATGATTAACTTCGAGATGAAGAACTCGAAGATCTATCCGGGTACAGCCCGCAAGATAACCGTCTATGTACCGAAAGAGTATGACGGCGTAAAGCCCGCGTGTCTGCTGGTGAAGCTCGACAAGGGCGAGAAACTGCTTGCCGACCATATCGATGCACTCACGGCTGAGGGCTCAATGCCCGTAACGATAGGTGTTATCGTGCGCCCGGGACAGATTCGCAACGAGGCGGGCAAGGTTGTGCGATACAATCGCAGCAACGAGTTTGACCGTATGGATGGTCGCTTTGCGTCGTTCCTCGAAACTGAGGTTTTACCTGCGGTATCTTCCCAGAAGGCATCGGACGGTCGTCAGGTGAAGTTATCGGATAGAGCCACCGACCGCGCCATAAATGGCAATAGCAGTGGTGGTATCTGCGCCTTCAATGTGGCGTGGCAGCGCCCCGATCTCTTCTCGCGTGTATATGCCTCGTGCGGAACATTTGTATCGTTCCGTGGTGGCGACCAATATCCTGCACTTATTCGCAAGTGCGAGCCGCGACAGATAAGAGTATTTCTTCAAGATAACGACAAAGATACCTGGAATCCGCTCTTTGGCAGTTGGTTCGAGTATAACGAGTTGATGCTTTCGGCGTTGCAGTTTGCGGGCTACGATGTGCGCCACTCGTGGGACGAGGGTGGACACTCCTCGAAGAATGCACACCGCATGTTCGGCGATGTAATGCGCTGGCTGTGGAAGGGTTGGCCCGAGTTGCCACAGAAGGGTAAGAGCCAGAGCAAGACTTTGGCCTCGATGCTTGTCGAGGGCGAGGAGTGGCGTTGCATTGGCGAGAATATTGCCGAAGGCGCAATGTTGCACCCACGCTCCGAGCAGGAGGTTATCTTGCAGTCGGGCAAGCTCAAGGAGTTTGTGAAGGCCGACGGCTCGCGCGCAAAGGCAAAGGGTAAGGTTGCATTGAGTAACCCGTACGAGGCGCTATATCCGGGCGGTGCACATATTGCAAAGCGTGTTGAGGGTAGCAATTGGGTGTGGAGCTATGTGAATACCCCTTCGGGCAAGCTCGATTATGGTCAGCAATTCTACTTCCTATATGCCGATGCGGGTCAGATTCTCTACGATGCATCGGGCTATCTCTATGTGGCATCGAAGGTTGGTATTCAGGTGTGCGACCAGAATGGTCGTGTGCGCACAATTCTCTCGTTGCCGGGCGGTGAGGTAACAACTATTGCCTTTGCGGGTAATAACCTCTTCGCGGTGAGTGGCGGAAAGCTCTATGTGCGCAAGTTGTTGCGCTCGGGCACTCATAATGGAGCGCCAAAGTCGGAAAGACAGGGATAAAAAAGATTACTGCAGAGTCGAGAACTCACGATACTCGGAGCTTTCGCCCTCGGGCGCAAGCACAAAATAGACACTGATGCTGTCGCGTAGGCTTTCGGCCAAGGCGATGGCATCTTTTTCGTCGGATGCCATAAATGCAGTGGCGAGGGCATCGGCTGTAGCACATCGCGGAGCAAGCACCGTAGCTGAGAGTAGCGTTGTTGTCTGCGAATGGCCTGTCTGCGGATTGAGGGTGTGCGATATGCGCTCACCCGCCTCATTGTAGTAGAAGCGGCGGTAGTTGCCCGATGTGGCGAGTGCTGCACCGCTAATCTGCACTACGCGCTGCTGGAACTTGCCTGGCGTATTGTTGTTGTCGAATGGCGAATCGACACCTACACGCCATGCGATACCTCTTGCATTTACACCTTTGGCGCGAATTTCGCCACCAACCTCTACAATGTAGTTCTCGCACATCTGCTCGTCGAGCCACTCGGCAATTATATCGACAACATAACCCTTAGCGATGGAGTTTAGATCGATCTGCAGGCGCGGATCCTCCTTGATGATGCGACTATCCTGAAGTCGGAATTTCGAAAAACCGACAAACTGAATTAACGAGTCGATATTTGGCTTGACCTCACGATTTTTTGCTGCGAAACCGTAGGCATCGACCAAAGGTTTTACCGTGATGTCGTATCGCGGAGTCAGAGCGTTTATCTTCGATGCAATCTCGATATTGCGCACGATATGGATATCCGCCAAATCGGTTTCGTTGCGATTGATGCGGCTTAAAAGCGAGTTGGGGTTGAAGATCGACATCGAGGCTATAGCATCGATGTTTATACGCTGCATTTGGTCGAAAATCTGCTCGTTCGAGAGCGAAGTTTCGGCTACGATATGATAGGTTGTACCGAGCATCGAACCATCGACGGTGCGATAGTGCGGAGTGGCTGCACATCCTGCCAAAAGCAGAGCTATAGCTATAATCAAAATCATTATTTCGAGCCGTATTTGCGTTCGAGTAGAGCCTCCGAGTCGCGTACTGCAAAGCGATACCAATCGTAGAGTATGCGTGCGCGGACCTCTTCGGAGAGTTGCCAATTGTCGCACTCGAGTCGCATGCGCTGCGAGAGCATATATATAAGAATGGCAGCCGATGCCGATACATTCAACGAATCGACCATTCCGCACATCGGAATCTGCAAGAACTCGTCAGCCTCGGCCATAATCTCCTCCGATACGCCCGTCTTTTCGGTGCCGAATACGAGGGCAAACTTACCCTTCTTTACATCGAAAGTCTCGGGAGTGCAGCTCTTGTGATGTGGTGTGGTGGCGATTATGCGATAACCCTGTGCACGCAGCGACTTTATGGCGTCGGCAGTTGTGGCGTGGCGATTTATGTCGATCCACTTGTCGGTGCCGAGAGCGATGTTCAAGGTCGGCAGGAAGGGGCAAAGCTCCTCTACCGTGTGGATGTTCTGCACGCCAAATGCTTCGCAGTGGCGCACAATGGCGCTGGCATTCTGGGCATGGAACATATTCTCGGTCATCACCGTGATATACTCGGTGCGCATGTCGAGGGCGCGATTGAGCGTGTCGGTGCGGCTCTCCAAGAGGAAAGAGGAGAGGTAGTCGATGCGCTCGCACAACTCTTCGAACGATAGATTATTTTCGGTATTTGTCATCTTCATCGAGTATTTTAAGGTAACTTTCGTAGCGCGAGAAGGCTATCTCTTCGCGCTTCACCGCCTCAATTACGGCGCAATGAGGCTCGTGGGTGTGGGTGCAGTTGAAGAACTTGCACTCGCCTGCTCGCGAGATCATCTCGGGGAAGTAGTGCCACAACTCCTTGTCGTCGATATCAATCAAACCGAAGCCCTTGACACCCGGAGTATCGATGATAAAACCATCGGCTACGCGGTACATTGTCGAGAAGGTGGTGGTGTGCTTACCCTTATGGAATGAGTCGGAGATCTCGCCTGTGCGAATATCTATTGTCGGGTCTATTGCTCCGATAAGTGTCGATTTCCCAACGCCCGAATTGCCCGAAAGAAGGGTTGTCTTGCCCTCCAACATCGCCTTTACGCGCTCAACGCCTATGCCCTCGGTTGCTGAGATGTCGATAACCTCGTATCCCGCACCCTCATATACGCTGTGGAACTGCTCCACCATCTCAGGCGTTTCGCGCAAGAGGTCAATCTTGGCGAGGAGAATGGTTACGGGCACCTTGTACGCCTCGCAAGTTACGAGGAAACGGTCGATAAATTCGACTGCGGTGACCGGCTCGACGAGCGTTACGACCAACATTGCGCGGTCGATGTTCGAGGCGATGATATGCGACTCTTTGGAGAGGTTCGATGCGCGACGGATAATATAGTTGTGGCGCGGAGCGATATCTACGATTACCCACTCGCCATCTTCGCCACACTCGCAGTGGACTGTGTCACCTACGACTACGGGGTTTGTCGAGCGCACACCGCGCAAGCGGAGCTTTCCGCGCATACGACAGCGCAAAATCTCGTTCTCGTGCAAAACCTCGTACCAGCTGCCTGTGGCACGCATCACCAATCCTTCAACTCTCTGCATAGGCTAAATAGTCGGTATTTGAGGGGTTACGATGGCCTGCTTTGCCTCGTTCCGGAAGTCGAACAACGGCTCGGCACATTTGCGTACGATATCGAACGATATGGAGTTGTCGAAATAGCCCGGCTCAATCAATTGCGAGTTGGCATTGAGTGCGAAAATTGCCGCATAGAGCATGCTCAATACGAGTAGCCCCTTGACAATAGATAGCGCAATACCGAGCAGTGTATTTACCCAGCCCAATCCGATAAACGACAACATCTTGGAGATAAGTCGTGCAAGAATGGTTGCGGCGATAAGTACCGCCACAAAGGTTATAAGAAATCCCGCCACGACAGAGAATTTAGGGTCGATATTGAACATTGCACCTACCACTGCGCCGTAGCGTAATGAGAGAACAATGCCCAAAATAATACCTACCAATCCGAGCAGTTGCGAAACAAATCCGCTTCGCCAACCGCTTACTACAGCCCAAATAAGGGCTATAAGAGTGAAAATATCAAAAAAATTTACCTCCATATATCCGAATAATCGCACGAAGTTAGCAATTTATTTGACAAATACCTATCTTTGTAGCGATAAATAGTATTCGTATGAAACGATTTCTGATTTTAGCAATGGTATTGGTTGGCACATTTGCAAGTGTGTCGGCTCGCGAAATATACTCTTTGAATAGTGGTTGGAAGTTTTTCTACAAGGAGGAGAACTCGAGCGATAATGCTCGTGAGGTAACTCTTCCTCACACTTGGAACCTCGATGCATTCGTTGGCGATGGCTCGTACAATCAGACCGCTGCCAACTATCAGCGTACACTCTTTGTACCTTCGGAGTGGAAGGGCAAGCGACTCTTCTTGCGCTTCAACGGCGTGCAGAGTGTGGCCGATGTCTTTGTGAATGGTCGCCATGTGGGCGATCACTATGGCGGTTATACTGCTTTTACATTCGAGATTACCGATAATGTGTCGTATGGCTACAACAATGCCCTTTTGGTGGCGGTGAGCAACACCTATCGCAACGATGTTCTGCCTACCTCGACCGAGGAGAATATATATGGCGGCATCTATCGTGATGTTGAGCTTATCGTAACCGACAAGACCGCTATTTCGCCATTGTACTACGGTACTGACGGTGTTATGGTGCACCAGACAGATGTGTCGAAGGAGCGCGTTTCGGGCCGCGTGGATGTGGCACTGCTCGGTCGCAAGGATGCAATACACAATGTAACTGTAGATTTCCTCGCTCCAGATGGTTATGTGTCGTTGACTAAGTCGGTCAAAGCAAAGATTGATGGCAACCTTGTGGCTGTGCCGTTCACAATCGAGAATGCCGAGTTATGGTCGCCAATGAACCCTCGACTCTACACCGTTCGCGTAACCGTTGGCAACGATGAGGTGGAGGTTAAGACCGGTTTCCGTCGTCTTGAGGTTACGCCGGAGAAGAAGTTTACCGTAAATGGTCGTCGCGTGCGCGTTCGTGGTGTTGTACTCGGACACGACAGAGTTCCGAAGGGAAATGCCGTGAGCAGTGCCGAGCTCAACTCCGATTTGGCACTCGTCCGCGAGATGGGCGCAAATGCCGTTCGTTCTGTTACAGGCCCGCATTCTCAGCACCTATATAGCGAGATGGACCGCCTCGGAATGTTGGCGTGGGTGGATTTTCCGTTTACCCGAGCTCCATTCTTGAGCGATATACCTTACTACTCGACACCGCGTTTCGAGATGAATGGCTTGCAGCAGCTGCACGAGATAGTTTTGCAGAATATAAACCATCCGTCGGTGGCTATGTGGGGTGTATTCTCGATGTTGCGAGGTAACTCCAAGCAGCAGATGGACTATATCCGCAAGCTCAACTCAACAGCAAAGAAGCTCGACTCGTCGCGCCCTACGGTTGCTATGAGCAATCAGGATGGCGATATCAACTTTATCACCGATTTGATCGTATGGCAGCAGGCTGTAGGTTGGGAGAATGGCGAGATTACCGACCTCGATTTGTGGCAGGGTGCTTTGCGCTCGAGCTGGAACCATCTTCGTCAGGCTGTTTGCTATGGCGAGAGCTCAAATCCTGCAAATGGCGTGGGTGTGGTAAAGTGCAATAACTCGGTGGCGGCAAGTGCGCGTCAGCAGAGGTTCCATGAGGGCTATTCACGCTTAGTGGATGAGGAGTTGTTCTGGGGAGTATGGCTCAATTCAATGTTCGATTACGGCTCGGCACGATATATCCGCGGAGTGCGCAACTCGGGTGTTGTTGCGGGCGATCACAAGAGCCGCAAGAACCTCTTCTACCTCTATAAGTCGCAGTGGAATGGTCGCAAGCCGACACTCCATATTACTGATAAGGATCGCGCAATTCGTTCGGACGAGAAGCAGGTTTTGACCATATATTCGTCGATGGGTCTGCCTGTGATGACTATCAATGGCGATACCGTAGCGTGCCACAATGTTGCACGCACAATCTACCGCACCGACACTCTCACTTTGAAGGGCGAGAATGCAGTGAAGGTTACTGTGGGTGATAAGGTCGATGAAATGACGCTTACAATTGGCAACTATCTAAGAGTGAAATAGCCTCGCGCCCCTCGCACATCAGCAGGTCGAGCATCGATGCGTTCTCGACAAAAGGGGTACGATCCATAAACATCTGAAAGTATTGGGGGGAGCAGAATTGGCTCTCCCTTTTTTTGTCGCGCAGGTCGATTAACCCCTCGCTCGGCTCGATGTATATCTCCGAGAATTGGTGCTTTGGCTCTATGCCGAGGATATCGAATTCCGCCTGTAATATTTCGCGGTTGAGGTCGGTCAGGAAGTGCCACTCGCGCTCGTAGATTGGCGCAATGCGGTCGGCAATATAGTCGAAGTAGGGCGATGAACGATACGCCGAAAGAATTGCCACCCAATGCTGGTGCTGCCAACGCTTCGAATTGTCAATTCGCATGTCGCGCATAGGGGTACGAGGGCGGTTTGCCTTAATCAACGGCACCGACAATACCATACCGCCCGTAGGGGTTACAATCTCCGTTCTGTTACGCTCCGAGCGCTTTACATAGTTTTCGCCGAGGTCAATAATTGCCTCTTCGCCGCCCTGCAAGAGGTTTGCGAAGTATTCGATATTTCCCCAATATGTTAGTGGTAGTATGGTCATAATTTTTTATAGAGGATATTAGAGGATATTAGAGGTGGTTAGGGGTTGTTAGCGTTGTTTTTTATTCAGTTCGCCACGGCGAATACGAGATAACTTCTCGCGAAAACCTCCATCTTTAGCAAAACGAGCATATACGCTATTCATAAATTTATAGAGCATATAATCGGTTTGATATAAGAGAATAATTGCAATATTTGCAATGGTTTCATCGCTTCGAGTTGAGATAATATTCATCCAAAATTCGCTATTATCGTGTTCTTTTCCTAATTCTTGTGCCTTGATAAATTCAGCTGAGTCTGCAGGCCATTGCCTTAGACCTCGAGTACGCAAATAGTCTTCGTAGTCTGCTAATAGCTCTTTAAGACTGCTTTTTGCAACATTGAGTAGCTTTAGCTCGCTTTCTATGGAGGTTTCCGATGCCGCATAACCTTCGATTATGTTTTGCTTGCCTGAACGAGCCGCTTGTATCATTTGATCTATAGTGCGGTCTGATGTTTTGAAAAATTTGTTAGCAAAGAAATATGTTATATCGTAAATTGCCTCTGCTTTGCGATAACATAGCAAGTCTCGATAATTACCCTTACGCTTAATAATTCCTTGTTCCATAACAAGACCCCCTAATAACCTCTAATAGCCTCTATAAACCTCTACTCGCTCTCCTTCCAATCTCCGTTCACCTTGATAAGTTCGATAAGGTGCTCGAGTGCCTCTTCTTGCGGGATATTGCGCTCGATGCACTCCTTGCCCTTGTAGAGCGAGATGCGGCCTGCGCCAGCACCGACATAGCCATAGTCCGCATCGGCCATCTCGCCCGGACCATTTACGATGCAGCCCATAACGCCAATCTTCAACCCCTTGAGGTGTGAGGTGTGAGCCTTAATCTCGGCCAAGGCCTTCTCGATATCGTAGAGTGTGCGACCGCACGACGGACAAGCGATATACTCAGTCTGCGAGAATCGTGCGCGTGATGCCTGAAGGATTATCAGCTCGATCTCGTTCAACTCCTCCTCAGAAATCTGCGGTGCATCGATCCATACGCCGTCAGCCAAGCCGTCGAGCAAGAGCTGTCCCATGTCTGCCGCTGCGCGGAGTGCAACCTCCTCTTTCGTGCCCTCGTAGTGGCGACGAATAACAACGGGTTGCTCGCTCTCGTTATTGAGAATTGCGGCGCGCCACTCGGCGGTAGGATTTTCGCTTGTGGCCTCTGTAACCATGTAATTGTCAGTTATTTCACTATGTGAAATAATCGGTGCCGAGGTGCGACGTCGGTACTCTGTCGGAGAGTAGAGTTCGGGGTGCAAAACCTCGAATTCGCCACTGCGATTTTGGAAATGCTCGACCAACATATTTGCTACAGGAATCTCATTCTCGGGAGCCTCGGCAAGAGAGACACGCACGGTGTCGCCAATACCATCGGCAAGCAGAGCGCCTATACCCACAGCACTCTTTATGCGGCCATCCTCGGCATCACCGGCCTCGGTAACACCCAGGTGCAGAGGGAATGATATACCCTCGGCAGCCATAACAGCTACAA
>JAFZDR010000090.1 GCA_017561105.1 Alistipes sp.
GGGCAAGTGCCATAGCGGCAGTTGCGGTTGTGGCGGTAGGAGCTTTTGGCTTGGTGCAGTTTAGCGATGATATCTTCCGCGAACCAACACCTATGGAGGAGTTGATTGCCGAGATGCAGACAGCGTCGGACGATATCGTCTACGATATGGCGGTAGATGCAGGTTACTACCTCGAGGAGGAGAATCAGTTGTAGTATAGTTTGTGGATTAGTTAAAAAGTTGAAATAGGATGAAAAAGATTTTTGTATTGTTGGTAGCGGTTGCTACAATGTTTGCACAAGATGTGTTTGCGCAGCAGAAGCCTGCTCAGACCGAGGAGCAGAAGGCTGCAGCTAAGGCTCGTCGCGAGCAGTTGATGCAGACTCGTTTGGAGTTGCTCAAGAGCGAGTTGACTCTCACCGATGAGCAGTTTGCGAAGTTCGATCCGGTGTATCGCAAGTATCGTTCGGAGATACAGATGGTTACCAAAGGAAATCGCGAGGCTCGCACCAAGAAGGATAGTATCACCAACGAGAATGCATTGAAGGTTTTGTCGGCTCGCTTGGCAAATCAGATCCTCGTATCAACTGTTAAACAGCGCTATGTTATGATATTTGCCGAGGTTATCGAGCCCCTGCAGGTGATGAAGTTGTACAAGGTTGACGAGCGAGTTTCACGCGAGGCCAACAATGTCCTAAAGGCGCGTGAGGCGGCTTCGTCTTCGGATAAGAGATAGAGTTAACCCTCTATAAATAGGTTTGTTTTTTGGGGTGGCGACTTGAAATAAAGTCGCCGCATTTTCGTTATATTTGCGGAGAAAATATAGAAAAAGATGTTCATCGTTGTAATATTTATACTCTCGGCTGCGGTTATCGCACTCGACTACTTGGCCTTCAAACGCTACCTGCTTAGTGCTAAAGCGTGGGTGAAGTGGCTTGTAGGTGCATTTCTTGTACTCTCGAATCTCCTGCCATACATTGCTGTGGCGATGCTGTGGCTTGCGAATATGCCGAATATGGTTCCGATGATGTGGCTGCTCACGGCCTATATGGTGCTATCGTTGTCGCGCATTGCTCTCTATGGCGGAATCCTCACCTTCAAAAATTGTTACGCAAAGTGGATTGTCGGATTGCTGCTCTGCACGATTGTTGCGTGGGTCTTGATTGTCGGTGTGGTACACACTCGCAAGGCTATTACGGTAAATAAGGTCGATGTCGCTTCGGCTCGCCTCCCGCACTCCTTCGATGGCTACCGCATAGCGTTCTTTTCGGATCTGCATATTGGCTCAATGACCTCGGCTTCGGCTATGTGCGAGTCGTTAGTCGCAAAGATTAACGCCCTCGATGTCGATTTGGTGGTCTTTGGTGGCGATTTGGTTAATGTCCGCTACGACGAGCTTACGCCCGACTTGACAAAGGTCTTGGGAGGCGTGAAGGCTCGCGATGGCGTTGTGGCTGTGCTCGGTAACCACGATACGGGCGTCTATGTGCGCGACACATTGGAGTTGCCTATCGCGGAGAATACCCGCCTGCTTACAGAACGGATAGAGAGTATGGGCTGGCGTGTTGTGAATGATGCAACAGAGCGCATAGTACGCGGTGTCGACACCCTCACTTTGACGGGTATCGGCTTCTCGCGCGAACTGCTCGAACATCGCCATTCGGCGGATGTTGCCGAGTCGCTCGACCTACGGCCAATCTACGATGGTGTACCGCTCGATAAGTTCAATATCACCGTGTCGCATATGCCTCAGCTGTGGCGCAAAGTCTCGGCTCTCGGCTATGGCGACCTGGTTCTTTCGGGACATGTCCACGCTATGCAGATGAAGGGTAGAATAGGAGGTCGCAGTTTCTCGCCTGCACAACTGATGTATCGCGAGTGGAGTGGCCACTACAGTGAGCCGAATAGCCACCTATATATTACCGATGGCGTGGGAGGTGTGGGATTCCATCTTCGCATAGGAGCGCCACCTGAGGTTGCCGAGCTGACACTTCACCGAGCCGATTAGCCAAGCGAGTCTGCACCGCACCGACACAAAATCAAGAGCTATGAGACAAATTTTAACTCTCTTTTTTGCGTCGGTAGTCTTGGGTGCTTCGGCACAAACAGAGTATCTGACCTTCGATGATGCCCTTACGCTCGCTTTTGAGCAAAATCCGGCTATTAAGGCGTCGGAGTATGCCGAGCAAGCGGCTCACCGTGAGCGCCAAGCGGCCATAGGACTCTTTATGCCGCAGGTGTCGATTAAGGGCGCATATACTCATCTTAACAAGGATGTCAAACTCGATTTCAATCCTCTGCTCTCCTCATTTTCGCCACTCCTTGGCGATGGCTTGGCGGCACTCGGATTGGATCTATCCTACACACTGCAACGCAGAAATACCGCCTTTCTGGGTGGCGATGTGGTGCTGCCACTCTTTGCGGGCGGTAAAATATGGACTGCAAATAAGGCCGCCAAAATCGGCGAGGAACGAGCCCGTATGCAGAGCCGTCAGGTGCGGAGTGCACTGATGGTGGAGGTGGTGGAACGCTACTTCGGTGTGGAGTTGGCACGACGAGGTGTTGCCATTTGCGAGGAGGCAGTGGCGGCAGTCAAGCAACACCTCTACGATGTTACAATGCTCGAAAAGGAGGGTATGGCGGTGGCGAGTGAGCGGCTCTATGTTGAGTATCGCCTTGCCGAGGCGGAGCGCGATCTACAACGCACACGATTGCAGTTCGAAACGGCTCAACGCGCCTTGCAAACCTCGCTCGGTGAGGATGAGGATATAGAGCCTTCGACACCGATGTTCCTCCTGCCGAGTATCGAACCGCTGGAGTATTTTCGTTCGATGGCTGCTCTGCATAATCCGCAACTCGGCGAGGTGGAGAGGATGCGCGAGTTGGCGCGTATGAATATGCGATTGCAACGCTCAAACCTCTTTCCCGAGATTGTGGCGATGGGCGGTATGATCTTTTGCGATCACCAACTCACCCCGCTTGTACCCCGTATGGCGGTGGGTGTAGGGCTTAATTTTAAGATTTTCGACGGACTGAATAAGGAGTATAAGAGTGCTGCGGCGCGTATGGAATTGCGCAGGGTAGAGGCCTTAGAGCGCAAGGCCGAAGAGGATATATCGCTACTTGTGGAGAATCTCTACAACAGAGTGCAGTCGGTGCTTGCAACCCTCTCATCGGTGCAGCGCTCGGAGCAGTTTGCCGAGGAGTTCTTGAGAGTTAAACACAAAGCCTTTCGCGAGGGTATGGCCACCGCCACCGAGATTGTCGATGCGACACTCAACCTCTCGCGTGCAAAGTTCGAAAAGGTGCAGAGTGCATACGATTTTGACCTCGCTTTGGCGCGTTTGTTGGAGGCTTCGGGTATGGGTAGCCAATTTGTGCACTATCTGCACAGTAGGCTCGCACAATCGGTATTTTAATAGAGTAGATATATGAAAAAGACAAATATCGCACTTATAGTCGTGTTAATACTTCTGATATCCATAATTATATTTATCGGCTATCGCTGGGGTCGCAGCAACAAGGTTGTTGTGCAGGGCAATATCGAGTCTACAACACTACGCTTGGGCTCGAAGATAGCGGGTCGTATCGATAAAATCTTTGTCGAGGAGGGCGATTCGGTGCAAAAGGGTGATACCCTCTACATCATCTCCACGCCCGAGCTTGAAGCCAAGCTGTCGCAGGTGGAGGCTATGCTTAGTGCCGCCAAGGCGATAGATGCCAAGGCCAAGGCGGGCACCCGTAAGCCGATAGTGCGCTCCGCTCGCGATATGTGGCAGAAGGCGCAGGTGGGTGTAACACTTGCCAATCAGACATATGCCCGAGTGCTGCGATTGTATGAGGAGGGCGTTGTGTCGGCTCAGAAACGCGATGAGGCTCTTGCCTCGTTGGAGGCGGCGCGTGCTACCGAGAGGGCTGCAAAGTCGCAATATATATTGGCTGTCGAGGGCGCATCGCGCGAGGATAAGGCAGCTGCGGCTGCCCAGGTGCGCGAAGCCCAAAGTGTGGTCGAGGAGGTTGAACGATACTTGGCTGATAGGGTGGTTTGTGCTCCGACCGACGGCGTTGTGGATAGTGTAGCCGGAAATATCGGCGAGATTGTCGGTAGCGGATACCCTGTGGTTACGATTTTACAAAGCGATAGTGCAAAGGCGGTATTCAACATCCCCGAAACACTTCTTCCGCAGATTAGTTGCGGTAAACACTTCGAGGCTAAGGTGCCGGCCCTGGATAAGAAGATAGGCTTTGAGGTTGTATATATCGCAGTTGAAGCGGACTATGCTACGCAGAGCGCCACCTCGGCGCGAGGCGATTTCGATATCCGTACCTTCGAGGTGAAGATGAAGCCGCTTGGCGATGTGCCGCTGCGTGCGGGTATGAGTGTGATTATCGAACTGCCAAAACCTGAAAAACAATGACCGCCAGACGATTTCTATCGGGCGTGGTGGCGGTGGTAAAGCGAGAGATAGGGCGAATAGCCTCGAGTGGCGAGTATCGCGCAGCTATATTGTGGCTGCCGTTGGGCGTAATCCTCTTTTTTGCCATCTTCTTCTCGCAGGAGGTGGTCGGAGCATTGCCCGTAGCTGTGGTGGACGAGGACAATTCGTCGTTGTCGCGCAAGCTTGTTACGATGATTAGGGCAACCCACCAAACCTCGCTTGTCGAGGAGGTTGCCGATATGGCATCGGCACGCCGAATGGTGCTGCAGGGTAGAGTGGTAGGTGTGGTCGAAATCCCTGACGACTTTGCGCGAAATATCCTCTCGGGTAGTGGCGCGGAGGTTGTCTTCTACGATTCGGGCGCAAATATCTCGACAAATTCGCTCTCGGCCAAGGGGGTGCATACGGCTATAACTTCGTTTGGGACAGGCGTAGCGCTGCAACGCGCCGAAATGGAGGGTGTGGTGGCGGATGAGGCTATGGCGCAGGTGATGCCGATAGGCTTTTCGACCTACGGGCTATTCAACCCTTGGCTCAACTACGCCTACTATGTCGCACCCTGTTTTCTGGTGATGATTTTGATTATTGCAGCCATGCTCTCGACAATATATGCCGTAGGCACGGAGCTTCGCTATGGTACATCTGTCGAGTGGTTGCGCTCGGCAAACGGCTCGTTGGTCGGGGCTCTCTTCGGGAAACTCGTCCCCTCTACACTCGTTATATCCTTGCTGGCACTGATTGTCGGAGTGGTAATGTTCGGACTATACGGAGCGCCTATGCAGGGGTCGTGGGTAGTGCTTATTGTGGGAATGGGTGCACTTATTTTGGCATATCAGTCGGTTGCTCTATTTGTAGTTGCAGTTACGGCCTCGCTTAGATTGTCGTTGTCGCTGGGTGGCGGTTACTCGGTCTTGGCATTTACCTTTTCGGGTATTACTTTTCCGACAATGGCGATGCTATCGGTGGTGCAACCATTTACGATGTTGTTCCCCTATACCTACTTTATGCAACTCTATATCGACCAGGCGGTGCGAGGTTCGGTGTGGTGGCTTTCGATGCAGGATATTGCCGCAATGTTGCTCTTCTGTCTGTTGCCGTTGCTTCTGTTGGGCCGCTTAAAAAAGATATCGGTAACTCGTAAATTCTGGGGCAGACTATGATATTTTCGGTTATAAAGGATGAGTGGCAGAGCATTTGGCGCGACGAGGGTGTTGTGCTGATTGCTGTCTTTGCCCTATTTATATATGGAGTATCCTACTCGCTCGGTTATGGCAGTGAGGTGCTGAACGATGTACCTATAGCCGTTGTTGGCGGAGAGCAGGGGGCGACAAGCCGCAGGCTCGTGAGGATGTTTAACGCCTCGCAGCAGCTGCGTGTGGCGCACGAAGTTGCCGATATGAGCGAGGCTGAACAGCTGTTGCGCGAACGCAAGGTGTGGGGTGTGGTGGCGCTGTCGCCAACATTCGAGCACGATCTCTTTGCTCAGCGCCAGGGTCGAGTGGCAATATTGGGCGATGCGAGCTATTTCCTCGCCTACCGCGAAGTTGTTGAGGGGGCGGTTGCTACTATTCAGCAGATGAATGCCGAGATTGTTGAGGGGCGTGAGGGGGCGTATAACCCTCCGATAATCTATGAGCAGCGCAACCTCTTTAACCCTCTGCTCGGCTATGGAATCTTTGTGATGCCGGCGATTATTCTGTTGATAGTTCAGCAGACGGCCCTTATAGCTGTAGGTATGGTATCGGCTACGCGCCGAGAGCAGGGGTTGCGATATAGTAGTCGTTCGCCTTTTGTTATCACCATAGGCCGCACGCTTGCCTATCTCGCCATATATGCACTAACTCTCGGCTTTATGCTTACGGTGCACTATTGGTGGTTCGACTATCCGATGCGCGGTGCATGGTGGCGATGTCTGGCTGTTGTTGTGCCCTATCTGCTGGGCGTTATCTTTATGGCGCAGATGGTTGGTGCGCTATTTCGCAGGCGCGAGAGCTCTATTGTGTGGCTGCTATGGTTCTCGATACCGTTTCTGTTAGTGAGCGGAGTGTCTCTACCGCCCGAGTTTTTCCCGCAGTGGCTCTATTGGTTGGGTAGGGCAGTGCCGAGCTCTTCGGCTGTAGAGGCGTGGGTTGCGGTGCAGACAATGGGGGCAACACTCGCCGATGTTGCGCCAAAACTCACACTCTTGTGGATCCTTGTGGCTGTTTATGGCGTGGGAGCGGTTGTTGCCAATCGCAAATAATTTGTATTTCTCGCTAAAAGAGGTTATATTTGCTAAGCGTTTAACCAAAATTATTAGCATAATGAAAAGATTAACCTCTATTATTGCTCTCTTGTTGGTGTCGTCTGCCGCAATGGCATATACGCCAAATAAGATTGTTGTCCCAAATGTTGACGGGTATGTGACATTGAAGGGAGATTTCCACATCCATACCGTATTCTCTGATGCCAGCGTATGGCCTACAACTCGTGTGCAGGAGGCTGCATGGGAGGGACTCGATGTGATTGCTATCACCGATCACCTCGATACTCGCCACCAGAAGATGCGCAAGCGTGGCTACTTCACCGAGAAGTGCGACCGCGATACCTCTTACAAGTTGGCAAAGTCTGTTGCTGCAAAGAATGATGTTATCGTAATTCACGGTGGTGAGATCACTCGCGGTATGCCTCCGGGACACTTCAACTGCCTCTTTGTGAAGGATAATGACGATATCTGCGCTGCTGCCGAGAAGAACGACCACGACCATGTATTGGCTATGGAGGGCGGACTTCGCGAGGCTCGCAAGCAGGGTGCATTGTTGATGTGGAACCACCCTAACTGGAGCAAACATGCCCCTAACGAGACTATTATGTGGCCTGCTCACAAGAAGATTCTCAAGGAGGGTTTGATGGATGCAATCGAGATTTACAACGCTGAGACAGGCTACTCGCCGGAGAGCCACGAGTGGTGTTTGAAGCACAACCTTGCGATTATGGGTTGCTCGGATACTCACGCTCCATTCTTTACAAAGGTGGACTATAAGGGCGGTCAGCATCGTATTGTGACACTTCTTCTTGCTAAGGAGCGTTCGGCTGAGGGTGTTCGCGAGGCTATCGAGTCGCGCCGTACTGCAGTGTTGGGCGACGGTGTTGTATATGGTCGTGAGCAGGAGCTTTTACCTCTCTTCCACGCTTGCGTTAAGGGTAAGAATGTAAAGTTCTCTCCTAAGCAGGTGTCATTTACCTTGGAGAATACATCAAGTATTCCTATCCGTTTGGAGAAGGCTCCGGGATCGGAGAAGTACAGATATGATCGTCAGGTCTATTTGGCACCACACAGCACATATTCACTTAAGGTGAGCTTGGTACAGGTTAATAACAAGAATGTTCTGATGGACGAGAATACAAAGAATATAGAGGTAAACTTTAGTTCTGAGAGCTTCCAGATTGGTGCAGACAAGGCGTTGCCTGTTACATTCAAGGTTGCGTGGTAGCATATTACCGCAAAAAAAGAGAGTAGCCAAGCATTCCGCCTGGCTACTCTCTTTTTTTGAAAGCTTAATTACTTCGAAGCACGCTTGCGATCTACCTCGTTCAAGAGAATCTTACGCAGACGCATCGACTTAGGCGTTACCTCTACATATTCATCCTCCTTGATATACTCCAAGGCCTCCTCCAACGAGAAGATTTTTGGTGGTACGATAACCGCCTTATCGTCCGAACCCGATGCACGCATATTGGTCAACTGCTTCGACTTGCAGACATTAACGGTGATATCGTTGCTGCGAGTGTGCTCACCGATAACCTGTCCCATATAGACCTCCTCCA
>JAFZDR010000091.1 GCA_017561105.1 Alistipes sp.
CCCTAAGAAGTCGCGCATGCAGAAGTATGTAGATGCAGCAATGGGTGGATTGGAGAATCTCTATGGCAAGGCTTTGAATTGGTGTGTAAATCACCGCAAGACCTTCCTCTTTGGTGCATTGGCAATTTTTGTAGGTTCGCTCCTCTTTATTGGTCCGCGCATCAAGACAGAGTTCTTCCCTACACAGGATAATGCCCGTATTGCAGTTAAGATTAAGTTGCCTATCGGTACTCGTCAGGAGATTACTCGCGAGTTGGCTCTTCGTATCGACGAGCAGTTCCGCCGCGACTACCCTGAAATTCAAGCTATCGGTATGAGCGAGGGTATGGCAGATACCGACAATACCTGGGCTTCGATGCAGGAGAATGGTACACACTATATCTCGATGAATATCCGTCTTTCTAAGAAAACCGAGCGTGAGCGCTCGATGACCGAGATTTGTGACCTTATGCGTAAGGATCTCGATAAGTATACCGAGATTCGCACCTACGAGGTTATCGAGTCGGGACAGAAGGGTGGTGCCGGAGGTCAGCAGTCGGTTGATATCGAGCTTTATGGCTACGATCTTGACACTACAGACCGCATTGCAGCCGAGATTAAGGAGCGTATGCTTGGCGTTGAGGGTTGTACCGAGGTTACAATCTCGCGTGATGAGTATACTCCTGAGTATCAGGTTGTATTCGACCGCGACAAGTTGGCTATGAATGGTTTGAATGTGGCTACTGCCGCAACATATCTCCGTAACCGCGTGAATGGTGCTGTGGCATCGTACTATCGCGAGGATGGTGAGGAGTACGATATCTTGGTGCGTTACGAGAAGTCGTTCCGTGAGTCTATCGAGGATTTGGAGAATGTAACCCTCTATAACTCGCAGGGTCAGGCTATCAAGGTTCGCGACCTTGGCCACGTGATCGAGGCTAATACACCTCCGACTATCGAGCGTAAGGACCGTTCGCGTTACTTGAAGATTTCGGGATCTATCGGTCACGGTTACGCTATGTCGGATATCATCAGCGGTACTGTTGCCGAGTTGAAGAAGATGGATATCCCTGCGGGTATCACTTGGGAGTTGGGTGGTTCGTATGAGGATCAGCAGGATACCTTCCAGGATATGATTATGCTCTTGGTGTTGATGGTAATCCTCGTATTCGTGATTATGGCATCGCAGTTTGAGTCGTTGACCTATCCGTTCGTAATTATGTTCTCGTTGCCGTTCGCGCTCGTTGGTGTAATCTTCGGATTGTGGATCTCGAATACCGCAATGGGTGTTATGGGCTTGCTCGGTTTGTTGATGTTGGTGGGTATCGTAGTAAACAACGGTATCGTGCTCGTCGACTACACTCGCTTGCTTGTAGGCCGCAATATGCCAATTCTCGACGCTGCTGTAGCGGCAGGCCGTTCGCGTATGCGTCCAATCTTGATGACAACCCTTACCACCGTACTCGGTATGGTGCCTATGGCAGTTGGTAATGGTGTAGGTTCGGAGATGTGGAACTCGCTCGGTATGTCGGTGGCGTGGGGACTTTCGTTCTCGACACTTGTAACCCTCTTTATTATTCCTGTATTGTTCTCGGCGTTCGCTCTCAATGGTGAGCGCCGCAGAGCAAGAAAGGCTGCAAAGTTGAACGCTTAAAAATACGGAAACTTTAATGGAATGAGGCTTTGCCTTCAAGGACTATTGAACACTTAACAAATACGGAAATTATGAAAGCTCTATTTATAGCTTGCGATCAAGCGTTGTACGATGAGGTACAGCAGACTATGTCGGCACTTGGTGTGCGTGGATACACCTCGTGGGAGGAGGTTCAGGGCTGCGGTAGCTATACCGGCGAGCCACACCTTGGCGACTATGTTTGGCCAATCCTCAACTCGGCAATCATATCAATCATGGATGATGAGCGCTGCTGGCAGTTGCTCGATGCGCTGCGTGCGCTCGATGCAAAGAATCCAAAGCTCGGTGTTCGCGCATTTTGGTGGGAGGTTGGCGGTACTTTGTAATCGCCCATCTCCTTACCTATCCTCAAAAACTTGAAAGATATGTCACAACAATACCTAATTCCATATAGCACCGAGCAACTCGAAAAGGTTGCCGGCTTCAAAGCAATTAACATCAGCGGAGCCTCGATGATGTACTTCAACGATGTTGATGAGTCGTTGTTGTCGGAGTTGATGTACCCTTGCCGTATCAATGCCTTGGTAATCCTTGTTTGCGTTAAGGGCAGAGTGTCACTCTCGTCGCATATGAGCGAGTACACCATTGGCGCAGGACAGTTCTTCATCTCCTCGGCTTCGGTGTTCCAGTTCCGCTCGATTGCCAATAGCGAGTGCTATATGTTGGCGCTATCGTCGGACTTCCTCGCAAATATGAATGTGGATATCCGCTTTGTTATGCGTATGATTGCTCAGCTCAGAGCTAACGCCTACATTACCGATATGAGCACCGAAAAGTTGTACGAGATCTGCGGACTCTACAACTCGTTGCTCTCCGATTATACGGGCGAACTCTCCGAGTATAAGGTTTGCGCCTTGCGACATATCTACTGCTCGACAATCTATCGTATTGCCGACCCTATCCTTTCAAGAGGAGGCAAAATCCCGTCGTTGGGTGTTAAGGAGCGCAGCTCGGAGTATTTCGAGAAGCTGATGTCGCTCCTCTCGGAGCACTATCGCGAGCAGCGTAGCGTGGAGTTCTATGCCGAGAAGATGCATATCTCGTCAAAGCACCTTTCGCGCGTAATTCACAACTACACGGGCAAGTCGGTGCACCAGTGGATTGAGGAGTTCGTGGCACTCGAGATCAAGAACTTGCTCAAATACTCGAATATGAGTATTCAGCAGATCTCCTACGAACTGAACTTCCCGAACCCTTCGTTTATGGGACAATATTTCAAACGAATTACGGGTATGACACCTGGTGAGTATAAGAGAAGCTAAATAAAATATGGTGCGTGGAAACGCACCATATTTTATTTAATGGCAACGCTTTCTTTGCGATAGGAGTATGTTACCATTCCCACGCCGAC
Source organism: Alistipes sp. (assembly GCA_017561105.1). Classification (GTDB taxonomy): domain Bacteria; phylum Bacteroidota; class Bacteroidia; order Bacteroidales; family Rikenellaceae; genus Alistipes. The sequence continues at coordinate 3,024 of JAFZDR010000091.1, forward strand.
AAATACAATTAGCGCAAACAACACGATGTCAAAGCGAATTTTATCCAATCCCATAGCTACGGAGAGGATAATCGCGATAATGGGTTGCAGGTAGGCGTATATGCTCGAAATGGTCGGAGCCACAAATTTCAACGAGTAGTTCAATAGTAAGTTGGGCAGATAGGTCGGCACAATAAGGACAAAGAGGGTTGCAAAGATTATCTTCGAGTCCATAATGTGGAAGTCGGTGGTGATGATATCGTGAGCACCAATAGGCAACATTATTATAGCCGATGAACAGTATATCCATCGCAGCAGCGTGGTTATGTGGTATTTTGCGACCAATCGCTTGAAATAGACCATATATGTCGCCGAAACGCATGCAGATGTGAAGATTAGAAGGTTGCCGACAATGCCCGATTTCTCGTGTGTATTGCTCGATAGAATAATGGCAACGGCACCCGCCATTCCGAGCAGCAGTCCGCCAACCCTCATCTTTGTAAAGTGCTCCATCCCCACGGCTACCGACAGCAGCAGAACAAGCAGTGGGGTGGAGGTGCCTATTATCGAGCCGTCGATGGGTGAGGTCTGCGAGAGTCCGAACATCATACAGAGCTTGCGCACCAATCCCATAAGTATGGCAGCGCCGAATATCTTTAGTCGGTCTGCGGGCTCGACCCTCTCGGCCTTCTCCCATAATAGCGGCAGTAACGACAATATGGCTGCCACGGCCAATGATGCCGACACCATGGCCAATGGCGATATGTATCGCCCGAGTGTGAGATTATAGAGCGGATAGTCGCACGCCCACACTATATTGCAGAGTATGAGTGCAAGGTGGGCAGATATTGTCTTTGATGTAGCCATTGTAAATCCGATATATTCGAAATCTCAAGGCAAAAAATATACCGAACATCAACTCGCACAAAAAAGGCTGTCTTTCGCAGACAGCCTTATGATTTGTCAAGCCTGAGCTCTTAGTATTTCAACTTGAACTCCGGGTGCTGGTTCATGCCGTACCACAAGTTTGTAACCTTGCACTGTACAGGCTTGCCAGGCTTTACACTTACGATGATTGACGACATTGCAGGGAGGATAACAGGGTTGCCCTTGCCAAACTGCAATGTGTAAGGGATCGAAGTCTTGTTAACGAGCGATACGCGCTGGCTCTTTTTCTTGTTCTTACCAACGACTACAGCGAGCTTGCGAGTCTCGATAGAAGCCTCGAAGAAGTCGCGGATCAACTTCTCCTCGCCGGCCAATACACCAAACGAGTATGCCAATGTGCGACGAGCCTCCAAGCCTTCGCGAATAGCCTTGTGCGACAACTCCTTAGCAAAGATAATGGTCATATTACGCAAGTGGCCGAACTCTCTGTATGTCTCGCCTGTAGTAGCGTGGATATCGGTTGTAGCAGCGAAGAAATACTTGTTTGCCTTTGCAGTCTCGATAGCTCTTGGATAGAAGTATGCACCGTTCATAATCTCGATACCATCTACGAGCTTCTCTGCATATACATCCTTTACGAACTGATTCATCTCCAAAGTAGACTGACGCCATCCCGGGTGGTTGTGCATAATCATAGCACCCTGAGCGCGAGCATTGCGGATGTTCTGGATAGGGTTGTAGTCGTAGATAATGTTGTTGTCGGTAGTGAAGAGAGCGTTGAAGTGGCCCAATGTCTTAGGGTCGCCTGTAATCTCAACACCAGGGATTACCAAGATACCGTAACCCTCTGCAGTCTTAACAGCGTCGTTTACCGCCTGAGTTGGACGAGAGCCCTTCTTTTTCTTAGCCGACTCCGGAGTTGTAACACCCTGCTTGTCAGGATAATTCTTGATACCCATGTGGTCTGTAACTGCGATTACATCCAAACCGTCGCGCCAAGCCTCGTGTATACGGCCCTTGCCCGTGTACTTCATTACACCGTCAGAGTAGGTGCTGTGTATGTGCAAATCGGCCTTGTAAGGGGTGTAGCCATTTACGGTTGGAAGGATAACCTCCTGACGAGCCGATGCACGCGGGAAGTTAGGCAAGAGAGTCTGAGGCTCTGTTGCGCTCTGGAAGTGAGTCTGATAGCCCTGAGCCATAGCAGAGATTGCCATGAACAATGAGAGGGCCAACAAAATAGGTCTTTTCATAATTGTAATAATTTTAAGTGGTATTGTTAATGTTATAATGTTGCCTTACATCTATGCAAAGGTATGTAAAAAATAGCTTTCAGCCAAGGACTTTTCCACTTTTGTTACTGCAAATATCTGCAGCTGCCGATAATTGTGTGCGAAAAAACGATTGCGGATTTGTGGAAATTGAAAAATAGCTTTACCTTTGTAAAAAATAAATTTAACTAAAGCTATGAAACAGAAGAATTTTATCCTGACACTTATTTTTGCGGTTGCCTTCTCATTCAATGCGATGGCTTGGGGTGGTTTTGGCCACCGTGCCGTTGCCGAGATTGCCGAGCGCAACCTTACACCCGAGGCTAAAGCCAATATCGAGAAGTATACCAAGGGCACCCCTTTGGCTGACTACTCTGTATGGATGGATTTGGTACGCAAGAACGATCCGTTCAGTGCCCATGCTACACGCGGTTGGCATGCATCGGTTGTGAATACCGAGTGCAAGACATCGCAGGAGTTGCGCAATAAGGTGCGCGAGGGTCGCGATGCCGTTACCGGATTGTTGGAGTTCGAGAAGATGTTCCAGGAGCGCGAGAAGTTGAGCGATTCGGTTGTGATGTTCGCCTTGAAGAGCACTATCCATATGGTTGGCGATATGCACTGTCCGGCACATGTTCGCTTCGAGGATTTCGAGAATCAGGGTAAGTTCCCTATCAAGTTCTTCGGCAAGAAGACAACTTTGCACAAGGTGTGGGATACCTCGGTTCTCACTCGCGACTACAAGGATTGGGGTTATAAGGGCTATGCTCAGAAACTTGATAACCTCTCAAAGAAGAAGATCAAGAAGCTCACCGAAGGTTGGGTTGAGGATTGGCTCGAGGAGTCGGGTCGCGATGTTCGCCCTATAATCCACAAGGTTAATGAGAACGACGCTTTGGCTGATGAGTTTATGGAGTGGGCATATCCGTTGGCAGAGTCGCAGGTGCAGAAGGCTGGCTACCGCTTGGCCAAGGTGTTGAATACATTCTTCAAATAGATTCCGTTATGAGAAGACTTGTAGTTGTAGTTTTGGCTATGATTGTGGCTCTCGAGGCTATGGCTTGGGGTGGCTTGGGCCATCGTACCGTGGCGGAGATTGCCGAGCGTAACCTTACGCCAAAGGCGAAAGCCAATATCGACAAATATACGGGAGGTGTTTCGTTGGCATCTTTGTCTACCTGGATGGATAGCAAGAAGAAGCCTAAGCGCGAGAATGATGTCTGCAAGAAGTGGCACGCCTCGGTTGTGGATTCGAAGAATAGAGCTACTCAGGAGGTTCGCGACAGAGTCCGCGGCGGTAAGGATGCGGTTACTGCAACATTGATGTTTACCGAGATGTTCAAGGAGCGCGAGAAGATGACCGACTCGGCTGTGATGTTTGCCTTGAAGTGTCTTGTTCATATGGTTGGCGATATTCACTGTCCGGCGCATATGCGCTACGAGGATGTAAATAATGGCCGTGGCTTCGATTTGGGCATCAGAGTTACCTACAAGGGCAAGAAACTGCCTTTGCATTCGGTGTGGGATACCGGTGTTATTGCAAGCACTCATAGAAAGTGGAGTTATAAGCGATATGCCGAGCACCTCGACACCTACTCAAAGCGCGAAATTAAGCGCGTTACAAAGGGCTGGATTGAGGATTGGCACTCCGATGCCGCAAAGGATATTCGCGTGGCAATACCTTGGGTAAAGCAGGGTGATATTCTCGATGCTACCTACGATGAGAAGGCGCTCCCGCTTGCAGAGTTGGAGTTGCAGAAGGCTGGTTATCGTCTGGCTAAAGTGTTGAATAAATTTTTCAAATAATCAGATAAATGAAGAGATTATTAATCGCTGCAGTTGCTCTCCTTGCCACACTCGATGTTATGGCGTGGGGTACTTTGGGCCACTGCACAATCGCTGAGATTGCCGAGCGTAATCTGACTGAAAAGGCTAAGGCCAATATCGAGGTCTATACCAAAGGGAATCCGCTTGCATCGTATGCTATGTGGATGGATAATGTGGGCAAGGATCCCGTTCTCGGCCGTCAAGGTGCGACAAAGGGTTGGCATGCCTCGATTGTGAATGAGAAGTGCAAAACTTCGCAGGCTATACGCGATAAATATCGCGGTGGTCGCGACTCGGCTACAGGTCTGCTCGAGTTGCAGAAGGTGCTTTCGGGTCGTAAGAATCATACCGACTCTGTGGTGATGTTTGCCTTGAAGAGCTCGATCCACATGGTTGGCGATATGCACTGCCCGTCGCACTTGCGCTATACTGACAATAAGAATGGCGGTGGTTTCAAGGTTAATTATCGCGGTAAGAAGATATCGTTGCACTCCGTTTGGGATTACAGTGTTATCCAGCGCAGATTTAAGAAGAGTGCATGGTCGGCATACGCAGACTGCCTTAACACCTACAATAAGAGGCAGATTAAGAAGGTTACAAAGGGTTGGGTTGAGGATTGGCTCGAAGATGCAGGACGCGATATTCGCCCTTCACTCGATTGGGGAATAAGCAAGGGTTCTAAGCTTGGTGGCGAGTTCGATAAGAAGGCACTTCCGCTTGCAGAGTTGGAGTTGCAGAAGGCAGGCTATCGCTTGGCAAAATACTTGAATATAGTATTTAAGTAGCAGAAAATTTAATTTGTTTGCGAAAAAGTTTGCAGATACAAAAAAAAGTTGTACTTTTGCCTCGCTTTTAACGCAAAATGCTGTTGTAGCTCAGTGGTAGAGCACTTCCTTGGTAAGGAAGAGGTCACGAGTTCAAGCCTCGTCAACAGCTCTGAGCAGAAGATGAAGACAAATGCCACCCGAAAAGGTGGCGTTTGTTGTTTATATGGAGCGAGTTTTGCTTGCATTAACTAAGCACTATATAAACAACAAACATAACGCGTAGCGCTATTTGTCTTCATCTTCTGCCATATCGCCACGATGCAAAACAGAGCGTAGCGGCAGTTAAGCCTCGTCAACAGCTCAAAGAGCAAAAGAGGCTACGATGATGCCGTCCGAGAGGGCGGCATCTGTTATTTTGTAGCGGCATCTGTTATTTTGTATGTATATGGCTTTGTACTCGCATAATAAGCCCTATATACAAAATAATAGGTTGTGCGTTATGTGCATAAATCATCGTTGCATCTTTTGTTTTTTTGCGCCCTGAGTCAAGGTGAAGCGTAGTGAGTCAATCCTCGTTAAATCGTTCAATCTACCCCTCCAAACCCACTCTTCTCTGTCTTAAAATTCGCTGAAAGGGGTGTAATTCTGCGAGATGACGATTTTCCCGATAGATAAAGATACAAAACGGACGAAATATATTGAATTTTGAACTTTTTGTTGTATATTTGCGAGGATATTGTTTTCTTGCGTGATTATCAGCGCAATTCGATAGCTTTTGCAGCAGGTTTATGATATAAACCTTAGTTCGCAGGATGGGTGAGAAATTATAAAATTGTAAAAATATGAAATATGCTCTTGTAACAGGTGGTTCCCGAGGATTGGGTCGTGCGGTTTGTCTTAAACTTGCCGAGATGGGAATACCGGTGCTTATCAACTACCAATCAAATCAGGCGGCTGCCGAGGAGGTTCGCGACGCTATTTGCGCAAATGGAGGCGAGGCTGCAATTCTTCGCTTCGATGTGTCGAATGAGGCCGAGGTTTCGGCGGCTTTGTCGCAGTGGGAGCAAGAGCACCCCGAGGATTATATCGCATATCTTGTAAATAATGCTGGTATCCGTCGCGACAATGTTATGTTTATGATGCCAGACTCGGATTGGCACTCGGTGTTGGATATCTCGTTGGACGGCTTCTTCTATGTTACACGCCATCTTCTGCCTAAGATGATGATGCGTAAGCGCGGCGGCCGTATCGTGAATATGACCTCGCTTTCGGGCTTGAAGGGTATGGCAGGTCAGGTGAACTATAGCGCAGCCAAGGCGGGTTTGATCGG
>JAFZDR010000092.1 GCA_017561105.1 Alistipes sp.
AGTCGATTTACGCGCGATAAGAAGAACAAGCAGGAGGATCACTCAAAGGGTGAAAAAGCGAAAAAGGATATACAATAATACAATAACTAATAAAACTAAAAATTTATGATTAAACTTTTGCAAGCAGCTGATGTAGCGGTAGCCGCTACAGAGGCAGGAAAGATGTCCCTTTGGGAGTTGTTTAACAACGGAGGTTGGTTGATGTGGGTATTGCTCTTGTTGGGCGGTGTTACCATCTTTATCTTCGTGGAGCGTTTTGTCGCTATCCAGCGTGCACAGCGCCTTGATATGCACTTTATGAACCGTATTCGCGACTATGTGATGGATGGTAAGGTGCGTGAGGCTATCGCATTCTGCCACCACGAGAACACTCCTATTGCACGAATGATCGAGAAGGGTTTGGAGCGTCTTGGTCGCCCTATGAGCGATGTTCAGAACGCAATCGAGAATGTTGCAAACTTGGAGGTCTCTAAGTTGGAGAACGGCTTGCCAACTCTTGCAACTATCGCAGGTGGTGCTCCAATGATCGGATTCTTGGGTACTGTACTCGGTATGGTTAAGACCTTTATGGATATGTCGAATGCGGGCGGTACCGTGGATATGGCATTGCTCTCGGGCGGTATGTATGTGGCCATGGTAACCACAGTTGGTGGTCTTATCGTAGGTATTCCTGCATACTTCGGCTACAACTACCTCGTAGCTCGTATCGAGAAGTTGGTGTTCCGTATGGAGGCTAACTCTATCGCCTTTATGGATATTTTGAATCAACCTGTTCAAAAATAGTAAGCTATGGCAATTAAAAGAGGATCGAAGGTCGATAAGTCGTTCTCGTCATCGGCAATGACCGACCTTATGTTCCTTCTCCTGATATTTATGCTCATTGCAACTACCCTTATCAACCCTAATGCGTTGAAGTTGGAGTTGCCAAAGAGCTCAAATCAGTTGAAGGATAAGGCTATAACCACTGTCTCTATCGAGCAGAAAGGTGCGGATTACATCTACTATGTCGAACTCGAGAAGGTTGCAGGCATTGCAGGTGTTGAGCGTGCATTGAAGAGCCGATTGGAGGGTCAGGAGCAGCCAACAGTTTCGTTGCACTGCGACAAGAAGGTGGCTGTTGATGAGGTTGTTAAGGTGATGAATATCGCCAAGGATAATGGTTACAGATTGATTCTGGCGACACAGGCTAAATAAAGGGTATGAGTTCAAAACACTTTGCATATATCTTCTCAGCACTCTATGTAGTGTTGCTTGCGGCGGTATTCCGTTTTGGCGAGATATCTATTCGTCCGAACGAACAGCCGCAGAGCGATATTATCTACATCGAGTATGTGAAGCCTGAACCACCCCCAAAGCCAAAACCAAAGCCGGTACCAAAGGTAAAGGAGGCCCCGCGCCACGAAAATCTTGCTCCGCGCGACAATTCGCAGCAGGCGGCAGGCAAGGCCGAGGAGACTCGCACCGTAAATAAGCGTGCTCTCTTCAAGATGTCGAAGGATGGTGCCGATAAGCCTGCAAATGCGGGAAATCCATACGCAAAGCAGGATACCGTAACTACAGCAGCAGGTACAGGCGGAGGCTTAAACCCTATCGGCAACGAGATGTTGGATGAGGGTTTGCAGGGCCGCGGTCTTGTAGGATCGTTGCCACAACCGATCTATCCGTCTGGAAACAAGGGCGGAAAGGTTGTTGTGCGTGTGGCTGTAAATCAGTCGGGTGTGGTTACCGAGGCGTCGTATGAGCCTAAAGGCTCTACCACTTCGGATAAGGCGTTGGTTGATGCCGCTTTGGCTGCGGCGCGTAAGGCTCGATTTACCGAGAGTAAGGCGTTCGTTCAGGGTGGCCGAATAACCTATGTATTTAGAATGAAATAGAAGAAATATGATATTTCTGCTTATGCTTTTAGGCTTCGTGATGTCGGTATTGCCATTACGAGCAGAGGAGAAAAAGGAGTATAAAGGTGCGCATCTTAAGTTCGAGCAATCCGAGTACGACTTTGGTGAGATTTCGCGTCGCGGCGAGAATAAGAGTTGCGTCTTTCGCTTTGTGAATGACGGCAACGAACCACTTGTGATTCTTTCGGCCGCAACTTCGTGTTCTTGCTTGAAGGCCGACTTCTCGCGTAAACCCGTTGCTGTGGGTGCATCGGGCGAGATTAAACTTGTACTCGAGTCGAAGAAGGTTGATAAGGGTGTCTTCCACAGAGTTATACAGATTAGTTCCACCTCGGTTGGCGGAACAGAAATTTTGACAATAAAGGGAATTTCAAAAGACTAAAATAGAGAAAATATGAGCGTTGTAATTCGTTTTTCGGGCGATTCGGGCGATGGAATGCAGATGGTAGGCAACCTCTTCTCGGAGAGTGCTGCATTTGCCGGATACGGAGTATTCACCTTCCCCGACTACCCTGCCGAAGTTCGTGCACCGCAAGGTACAGTAGCCGGTGTTTCGGGCTTCCAGGTACATTTCGATACTCAGGCAGTATCGCACCAGGGTGATAAGTGTGATGTCTTAGTGGCAATGAACGCCGCTGCATTGGTTGCACATCGCAAGTATGCAACTGCCAATGCACGCATAATTCTCGATAGCGACAACTTTACGAAGGAGGCTGTCGAGAAGGTGGGCTACAACATCGAAACCATTGTCGAGAAGTTGCAACTCGGAGAGTGCGATATTATCGAGGCTCCCGTATCGCAGATGACTCTCGATGCCGTGGTAGAGTTCGGACTCGACCGCAAGTCGGCTTTGAAGTGCCGTAATATGCTTGTGTTGGGCATTACGCTCGCCATGTACGACATCCCTTCGGAGTATGCAAAGAAGTTTATAAACAAGAAGTTTGGTGCGAAGAATGAACTCGTGAGCAAGGCTAATATCGCAGCTTTGGAGGCGGGCGAAAACTATGCTAAGAACTCTCACCTCGTTGGTGAGCACCACTCCAAGGCTACAAATGCACTCCCTGCGGGTACTTATCGTTCTATAAATGGTAATCAGGCTGTAGCTTGGGGCTTTATTGCTGCTGCAGCGAAGAGTGGCCGACCTCTATTCTGCGGCTCCTACCCTATTACACCTGCTACAGGTATTTTGGAGGAGTTGGCAAAGCATAAGGCTCTCGGCGTAAAGACAGTTCAGGCCGAGGATGAGATTGCAGGTATCTGTACTGCAATAGGTGCATCATTCGGAGGTGCTTTAGCAGTAACAACAACTTCGGGTCCCGGTTTGGCTTTGAAGAGCGAGGCTCTCGGCTTGGCCGTTATGGCACAGATGCCACTCGTTGTGGTAGATGTTCAGCGTGGCGGTCCTTCGACAGGTCTGCCTACAAAGAGCGAGCAGGCCGATTTGTTGCAAGCACTGTATGGCCGCAATGGCGATTCACCGTTGGTGGTGTTGGTTGCAGACTCTCCTGCCGATTGCTTCGATAAGGCCTATTTGGCTGCGAAAATTGCGTTGGAGCGAATGATGCCTGTCGTGCTCTTGACCGATGCAAACCTCGCAAATGGTACCGAGCCATGGCGTGTGAAGCGCGTGGCAGAGTTGGATGAGATTGTTCCACCAATCGTATCGCGTGAGGAGTTAGCCGAGAAGGCGGAGTGCTTTAACGAGCGCGGATTGTTCAATCCATATTCTGCAAACGAAAATCTTGCTCGTTATTGGGCTATACCTGGCGCAGAGGGCTTGGAACACCGACTCGGAGGTTTGGAAAAGCAGCCACGCATAGGTGCAATCTCTTATTCTCCGGAGGATCACGCCGCAATGGGAAAACTTCGTGCAGAGCGCGTTGAGCGAGTTGCCGATATGGTTGCACCTATCGAGATTGAGGGTGCAAACGAGGGTGATTTGCTCGTTATAAGCTGGGGAAGTAATGTCGGTAAGGTTGCCGAGGCGGTTGCAAAGCTTTATGCCGAGGGTAAGCGTGTGGCTCACACTGCCGTTACGCTTGTAAATCCATTGCAACGCGGTGTTGTGGAGGCTATGGCTCATTACAAGCGCATCTTGGTATGCGAGAGCAATAGCGGACAGCTCGCATCACTGCTCCGTGCTGCTACAAATTACAGCAATATACACTCCTATGCAAGTATGGAGGCGCAACCATTCAATGTTGCAGAGTTGGTAGCTACAATTAACTTAAACTTGGACTAAAATGGCAAAGATAGAATATACCCCAAACGATTTTCGTAATGGCAATGCCGTAAAGTGGTGCGCAGGATGTGGCGACCATGCCATCTTCAACTCGGTGTTGAAGGCTTTGCCTGAGGTCGCTGAACGACTCGATATTCCACGCGAGAACTTTGCATTTATCTCGGGTATCGGCTGCTCGTCGCGATTTGTTTACTATATGAATACCTACGGCTTCCACACTATCCATGGCCGTGCTGCAGCTATCGCTACAGGTCTAAAGACAGCTCGTCCCGATCTTTCGGTATGGGTATGCTCGGGCGATGGCGACTCGTTGGCTATTGGTGGTAACCACTTTATCCACGCTTGCCGTAGAAATATCAACCTGAATTTGATCCTCTTCAATAATGAGATCTACGGTTTGACCAAAGGTCAATACTCCCCTACTTCGAAGCTCGGTAAGGTCACTAAGACCTCGCCATTCGGAACAGTCGAGGAGCCATTCTCGCCGGCAGTATTGGCCATTGGCGCGAAGGCTTCGTTTGTGGCTCGTACGATAGATATGGAGCTCGATTTGACTAAGGAGATGCTTGTCGAGGGCGCCTGCCATAAGGGTATGGCTGTTACCGAGGCGTTGGTAAACTGCGTTATCTTCAACCATAAGACCCACGCCGACTATGCCGATACGAAGGCTATCCGCGAGGAGCGCACCATTCGCCTTCGTCATGGCGAGAAGATGCTCTTTGGTGCGAACAAGGAGAAGGGTTTGGTGCTCGACGGTTTGCGATTGAAGGTTGTTACCCTTGGTGAGGATGGCTATACCATTGACGATGTACTGACACACGATGCACACTGCGAGGATACTGCCTTGCACACCATGTTGGCATCGATGCGCTATCCTGAGTATCCGGTTGCGGTTGGTGTAATTCGCGATGTTCAGCGTGCAACTTACGATGACGAGGTGGCTCGCCAAATCAGCGAACAGCAACAGCGTGAGCCGGGCAAAACTGCCGACGACCTCTTCTTCGGTGGCGAAACCTGGAAGGTTGAGTAAAGCAATCGGTAACTCCGCAAGTGGTCAAGGCGCAACAAATTAAGGGTTGTTAGCGGCTATTAGGGGCTATTAGGGGCTATTAGGGGCGCGACAGAAACTGATTTGTAAAAGAGAATGCCGAGCAGATCTTTCTGCTCGGCATTCTCTTTTATTAGAAGTTGCGACTATAGCTGCCCTGTCTGCCCATTCCGTTCATACCTCCTCGGTGTGTGCGATTGCTCTTGCCGTCCATACCTTCGTAGTCGGATATGTTACGCGATGCGTTCTTTCCAAAGTGGCGCAAGTTGTATACAAACTGCACCATTACATAGCGACCAATGGTGCTGTTTATGGTGTTGCGCGTATATCCTGAGCCAATCGAGCGATTGAAGGCCTGATTTTGGTTGAAGATATCGTTTACGCCAATAAGCACCTCACCTCGCTTATTCTTGAATACCTGCTTGCCGAGATATAGGTTACAGAGGATATACTGCTCGTTATAGCTGTTTGTGAAGCCGATATATTGGTGATACTCGGCATTTGCCGTAAGTGTGAAACCTGCGCCAAAGATCCACTTCACGGATGCCGAAGCCGTCTGTCGGAAGTAGTTGTTTATGGTGTTGTCGCCATATGACGACTTTGCAAGACTACTCCACGCCTGGTTGTATGTTCCACGCCACGCCACCGTAAAGTCGATATTCTCCGATATGTTACTGCCCAATGCAAGACGGAAGGTGTAGCCTATGTTGTTGGTCTTGTTTATCGAGTAGTTGTGTGTTGCGACATTCTCGAGTAACTCGGCTTGAGAGCTTCCTGCATCATAAACGGCACTTGGCGTTACTGCGTAGTTCACATTTGCAGCCATATTGAGGTTACACTTCATAAACGGCAATGGCACGCCATACGATACATTTGCACGCACCGACCACAATCCGTCGATATTCTCGTAAGAGGTAATCTGTGTCGGGCGATACGCCTTGCCATTTTCATCTGTAGGGATTGCTATGCCGTTCATATCAGGTGGCAATGCCCAACCGCGCGAGTTGTAGAGCGTAGAGCCCGATATCGCATTCTGGTAGTATTCTCCGCGCAACATAACCATAAAGGTCTGTCCCTTGTCGGGGAGCGACAGAATATATCGGATACTTCCCGAGTGTGAATACTCCGGCGCAAGATTGCTGTTGCCTATGCTTATGCGATTAGGCGACGATACATCGAAGATGTTGTGCAGCTGCGTTACACTCGGAGCCTCCGAGTCGGAACGGAACTGAATACGCAGCGAGTTCTGCTTGTTGAAGGCGTAGCGGAACATCGCGTGGTATTGCGGAGCGTGATACTGCTTATCTACAAGGCTCGATACATTGTTGCCATTCTCGAAAGTGCCATAGCGCGAGAGATTTTCGTACAGAATGCGCAAAACGAGCGTATTGCGATTCTTGGAGTAACGAATACCCGGGCCTACACGATGTGTGAGGGTGTTGGTTGCTGAATTTATGGATAGTGCACCTATCGGGCGAGTATTGTCGTGGGTGAAATCGCTATTTGTGTACCACGCCTCCTGCTCCTTCGATTGGTTGCGATATGTGAAGTTGTATTGGAACGATAAGGTCCAATTGCGGGCTATAGGCTCGTTGTAGTTTACTCCTCCGCGTATATTATAAGTATAGGTAGGAACATTGATATACTCATATACAGGGTCGAACATAATACTTGAGTTGCGCATATCTTGCCACACTTTGCCTTCGCCAAAGTAGGCGTTGTAGAGCGAGTCGTAGCGTGCATCGTCGTATGGAATAGCCTTGGCGTTGTTCTCCATAATATGTCGTGTGGCACGATTGTCGCGATATCCCGCACGCGCAGTTATGGTCATAGTACGACCCGGAGCACCCAATCGCAGACGATACTGCAAGAACTCGTTGGCGTTGATACCTCGCATGCGATTTTCGCTCGAACGGGCATTGTAGGCGAGCGAGCGGAACGCAATATCCTCCATTCCTACGGTGTCGAGGTCGGTGTCGTTATTCGAGTAGCCTTCGGTTGTAGTCTGCGGACGATGTCCCTGATAGCTCACGGTAGTACGCGATGTGAGCTGCATTGTGCGCGAAATTTTCCAATCGAGTCGCGCGTTAAGACGGTGGTTATTATTTATCTTGTGCGACTCGGAGTGGGAATAGCTTGTGCCATAAGGTGCAGGATATTCGTGCCACGACTCCACCTCGGAGATGTTGCGCGTGTTGGTGTTGTTGAAGAAGTAACTACCCTGGAACTTTACCTGCTTACGCCTACCCCATGTGTCGTTGTAGTTTACGCCTACGGCATTTACAAGTGCAACACCCGCTTGTGGGCGTACCATAAATTGATTGCTGCTACCTCTACCCCCGCGTCCCGACGCTGAACTCACACCCAACAAATCCTCGAACGAAAAGTTCTGTCGGTTGATGTTGTTGAAAAGTCCCAATACGGTGATTTTCCGCTTGTTGTGGAATGAGTTGATATTTCCGCCGGCGAGGTATTTAGGGTTGAATGATGCCTTGTCGGTTTCGGGCTGCCAGCCTAAACCCGCATAGACCTTTCCGAACTGTCCGTTACGCATCTTCTTCTTGGTAACGAAGTTTATCGCCTTGTAGCTGTCGCCGTCGTCAATGCCCGAAAACTCCGCCTCGTCGCTCAACTTGTCGAACACCTCCACCTTGTCGATAATCTCGGCAGGGAGGGTGTTTATCGCCATTGTAACATCGTCGCCAAAGAACTCGTCGCCATCGACAAAGACCTTCTTTACCTGCTCGCCCTGCACCTCGACTTTGCCCTCTTCAACTACGATGCCCGGCATCTTTGAAAGCAACTTCTCGGCCTCGGCATCCTTGGTGGTCTTGAAGGCTGCTGCATTATATATCAGCGTGTCGGCATTCTGCGTTGTGCGGAACTGCTGCACCTCCTTAACCACTGCATCGATCTTGGTTGCCGACTCGCGCAAATAGATCTTGCCCAATTCTACAACTTTCTGGTTTGCAGTGCATTTGAATGTTTTGTCCGAGTAACCTATGAATGATGCAGTTACGGAGTATTCACCCATCGGCACTGTAAACTCCATATAGCCGTCTCGCCCCGATGTGTAGTAGCACTTCTCTTGCGGCTCAGATGCGGGCGCAACCTCTACAACCGCACCTTGCAGTGGCTGTTTCGATTGCTCGTCGAGGAGATAGAATATAACTTTTGATCTGTGTTGAGCCATTGCAGTAGTCACGCAAAGGATCATAAATAGAAATGCTAAGCAGAGTCGTTTCATTCTGTTGGGCCGTTTTTATACTTACAAAGATATAAATTTAACAAAAAGGTTAAACTATTTTTGGCGAATCGCCCGATTTGTGGGGTGAAATGACGAAAGAAAGCGAAAATACCTGTAATTGTCAATTATATTTCGTACTTTTGCAGCGCAAAAAGATAAGATAGATGAGAATTGGAGAGATTCAGACTCTGCGTGTGGCGCGAGTATCGGAATTTGGTCTGTATCTTGCAGACTCGGAGGGCAACGAGGTGTTGCTCCCAAATCGCTATGTGTCGCTGACGCAGAAGGTGGACGATGAGGTCGAGGTATTTGTGTATCACGACTCGGAGGATAGAATTGTGGCTACAACCGAAACCCCAAAAATCACTGCCGGTAAGGTGGCATGGTTGAAGGTTGTGGATAAGAATATACACGGCGCATTCCTCGATTGGGGCATTACGGGTAAGGATCTGTTCCTCCCTAACCGCAATCAGCAGGGCGGCGTTTTGGTAGGCTCGTATAAGCCAGTCTATATGTATGTTGACAACATTACCGAGCGTTGTGTTGCAACCACAAAGCTCAAGAGTTATGTCAATAACGAGGGCGTTGTAACCCTCTCGCCACGCCAGAAGGTCGAGGCGTTGATTGTATCGGAGAGCGAGATTGGCTATCGCGCAATCGTTGAGAACCGCCACTGGGGTATGATTTACAAGAACCAGATTTTCCGCGAGGTGAAGCTCGGCGACAAGGTCGAGGCTTATGTAAGCCGTATCACTGAGGATAATCGTGTCGATTTGTCGCTCCAACAGAAGGGCTTTGCGCAGGTTAAGGACTCGGCAGAGGTGCTCTACGATGCGATTGTTGCTGCCGGTGGAAAGTTGGCTTTGACCGACAATAGCTCGCCGGAGGAGATTCGCGATACTCTGAATATGAGCAAGAAGTTGTTCAAACGCTCATTGGGCGTGTTGATGAGCCACGGAAGGGTTGTCTGCACCGATGGCGCAATCGAAGTTAAAAGTTAAAAGTGCAGAGTTAAAAGTTGGGCTTTTAGCCATTAGCCATTGGCTTTTAGCTTTTTTTAGTGAGATTAAAGAATTTAGGGAGTTTAGCGATATGCTTATGCTATTCTCCCTAATCTCATTAAATTCCCTATACTCCTTATGCTCCCTACACTCCCTACTGCCGGGTATCGAAAACGATACCCGTGTTTGCGTAAGTGCGCTCCCCTTGTGTGATGGGTATCGTTTTCGATACCCAGCAGTCAAGGGGCATGGCGAGGATAATTAAAGTTATCGCCTCGCAGTTTATTCTGCGAGGCGATATTGTTAATAGTCAATATACGAACGGTTATTTTCGTATTTCAGTTTATAGTTGTATTTGCAACCAACTTTATCTCTAATTTGCAATGAGAAACAAAATTTATCCTTATCAATAGGTTGAACATCTCCTATATACCTAAATGTTAACTTTACCTCATCTCCATTATTGATATAAATAGGAAGACTTTTGCCAATATATCCTATATTTGATGTCTTGACGCATTTTATTTTTGTTATACTAAAATACGCACTATTTTGATTATTTAAATGTATCGTAACCTCTCTCTGTACAGGATCAAAACTCCAACCATCAATAGTGAATATAGGTCTATTTTTAGCATAACTAAAAAGATATTGACAAACTTGCATGGCTAAATTTGTAAGTCCAAATAATGCATTCAGTTTCATAATTATAAATTTTAATCGTTAAACACTTCATTTTACTCAAAATCATAAGGCTGTACATACGACTTATATTTACTCCAATTGGTTTGATATAATCCATTTGAATATGATGAATATTGGGTATACAATTCATATGATTCACGAGGAACATAAATTATCAGCCCTGAATTAGTAGGGAAACAATACGAAGGAGAGTAGTTGTAATGTACGGCGGGCGGAGTTGTCGGCTTGCAATATATCTCTTTCAGCACGGTGCAACCAGAGAAAGCCTCACTTCCAATCCAAGTAACACTATTGCCTATGGTAACTTTTGTAAACTCTGAACCGTAAAATGCACCATATTGATACGATAAGGCACTTGGAATATTGCAATTTACCGTTAATTCGCCCGTGCAACCAGAGAAAGCATCACGTCCAATCGAAGTAACGCCATTGCCGATTGTTACACTTGTCAGCGATTTGCAATAACAGAATGCAGACTCACCAATCGAAGTAACGCTATTAGGAATGGTTACACTTGCCAGCGAGATGCAATTATAGAATGCATACTCTCCAATCGAAGTAACGCTATTAGGAATGGTTACACTTGCCAGCGAGATGCAAGATCTGAAACTAAATGAAACAAGCTTGTTGCTAAAAGAGAGATCTACATTTCGCAAAGGAGTATTTTCCGCTTTTAGAATTTCCAAAATCTCAAAATATTCTACACCCGTAATAGAGAATACCTCCAAACCGCTAATATCAATACTGCGAACAGTTTTTGCCTCCACTGGCGATACTTTTCCATCTTTATTGACATCAAAGTTCTGATAACAATACTCCATAAACTTTATATCATCCATTGCTGTACATATGTCGTTTGGGTCTACAAGAGAACTTTTGGCGTGCTTTGGAATAGTTATAGTAGTATTGTTTGACAGAATGAAAACTACCTCTGTTTCACCCTCTTCAACGCCAATAATAAAGCCGTCTTTGCCATCTTCGCCTGTTGCCTTGCCAAGTTGTACCCAAGTTGCGCCATTGTCGTAAGAAACATACCAATAGTCATTTTCGATTTTGAGTTGTGGGGTTACGCCATTAGCTCCATTTGTACCGTTGCTGCCGTTTGTTCCGTCAGTACCAACCGCCTTAATCTTATTGCCCTTTGCATCGAGCAACCACTCGCCATCAAGAGTCCAATAATAGATATTGTCAGTGTCCTTCATTACACCAATCTTCGGAGTGTAGCCATCTTTACCATTTGCTCCGTCTTTGCCATCTTGTCCGTGGTAGATAGTAACGGTGTCGCTATAAGCAAATGAAATAGTATATCCTACAATCTTACCATCTTCACGGATCGGAGAGATATTAGTGATGTAATCACGCTTTTCAAGAGCATCGACAAGAGTCTGCAATGCCTCAATGTTGGTATTCATTTGCTTGCACAACTCTTCGAGGGCGGAAATACGCTGTTCATGGTCACGAATGGATTCGCCATACTCATTTAGTTTACTCCAAATGTCGGAATCGTCAAATTGGCACGAAGAAAACACCAAACTTGTTACAAAAACAAGAGAAAGAAAAATCTTTTTCATAGCAGTAAATTATTAAGTTTGTATTTGTTTGCTCTGTTATGACAATAAAGAAAGTGTGAGGTTGCTATTTGTCTATTTGATAAGAGGCTCTGGAATGCCCGAAGCTAATAGACTATACAATACCCCACACCTATACGATGCAAAGTATTGCCATAGAGATAGCAACATACATCGAATAAGGAATGAGTGTAAATCGTAGCCCTTTGCTTCGTGAAATTTTCCAGATTTCTTATCAAGGACAGTGCGAAAAACACTTTCTAATATGTCCGCAATCCGAGGACTGCACCACAAATTTAGAAATTATTTCTTAAATCAACAAAAAATACCTTAAAAAGCCAATGGCTAACGGCTAACAGCTAAAAGCCCTAAAATTTATTTTCGAGAGTTGCGGTATTGTCGGCAAAAATTTTTATTTTTGCGGAAAGTTGCGCCAATCAGGTGGCATTGAATGACATTCGGGCTTACAGCCCTTAATGGCATTTAATGACAGCGCACTCCAAAGGAGTGCTTAAT
>JAFZDR010000093.1 GCA_017561105.1 Alistipes sp.
ACCTGGCGCAATGCAGCGTCGCTCTGTACGGCAACGAAGTTCTCCAATGCACGCATACGGCTGTTTGCCGACACTGCAACCTCGCCTGTAGCGATAGGGGTATCGATATCGAATACCGCCTTATAGATCTCGTTCTCGCGAATCTTCCAAACCAAAACCGAGCCGATAAGGATAGGGTTACCCTGCTTATCATTCACCTTGATAGGCTCGGCATTGAGGTTACGGGCACGAAGGGAGATCTGCTTCTTCGACATAAAAGGATTTACCCACCAGAAACCTGTCTCCAACAAGTTACCGCGATAGTTACCGAAGAAAAGTAACACGCGAGCCTCATTTGGCTCGAGCATAATAAAGCCGAACATTGAGATAAAGCCGGCAAGCGCCAACAGCACACCACCTACGATTGCTGCAACATCATAGTAAGCAGGAAACTCACTACCTCCGTATCCGGCAAGTACAATACCGCCGAAGAACGACACCAACACAAGAACTAATGCTACAAAACCATTAGCCTTCCATCCCGAATAGATTTTGTTCTGATTCTGTTTCATAACTGTAATATTTTTAAGGTTTATAAATTTGCCCTGCTTGTTCAAAATAGTATCATTTTGATATCACAAAGTAAATGCAAAAATTTCGATTATCCAAATATTTTTTGAAGTTTTTTTTATCTAAAAAAGAAAAAAGCCACCAAAAGGTGGCTTTAATTTTCAACGACTTGAATTACAATTCTACTTTTATGTATGGAGCACCGCACGCTTTAGCGGCTTCGATACCCACGGGCGAGTCCTCGAAGATAAGTGTTTCGGCAGGTGTTACGCCCTCGATTTCCATCGCCTTAAGGAAGGCTTCGGGCGACGGTTTTGGCTCCAATGCATCGCTCGAAGTGAGCATTCCGTCGATCTCCTTGTCGATGCCGAGGTAGCGCATTACATTCTCGATATTCTCCTTCTGTCCGGTCGAAACAATCCACACTTTACCACCCTTCGAGCGGAAATCTCGCGCAAAATTCCAAAGCGGTTCGTTGAGATACACAGTATCAAAACAGGTTGGATAGAGTTCGATTTTTCGGCGGCGTATACGGTCGATATCATCCTCGTTGGTAATACCTATTGCTCTCAGAAATTCGGGGCAACGCATACCGAAATAGCTGCGTCTATACTCCGCAGTATCGAGCTCGATACCCTCCTCGCGCAGAGCCAAAACATAGGCGTCCATATTGGCCTCTTCGGTCGAGGCAAGAGTTCCGTCAAAATCGAGAATTATAAGTTTTATCTGCATCTTAAATCATTGTTAATCAAACGACTGCATACCCGACTGAGCAATACGCATAATTCGCTGATACTCGTCGGAAGTGAGCTCCATAAAGAAATAGTGAATAGGATTTACGCGCATACCGTTGTAACGCACCTCGTAGTGAAGATGCGGAGCAAGCGACAATCCCGAGTTGCCCGACAAGGCGATAATATCGCCGCGCTGCACACCTCTTCCGCGCTTAACCTTGACGCTCTGGAGGTGGCTGTACGATGTTGTATAGCCATTTCTGTGGTCTATCACAACGGTTACTCCCGAGGTCGAATTTTTACCCTTTATCTCCTTAACCACACCATCCGCAGTGGCAAAAATACGAGTACCCTCGGGCACTGCATAATCCACACCCTGATGCTCCTGCAAGGTGCGATAGAATGGGTGCATAAGTGTTCCGTATGCTGCAGTTAAAAGTGTGAGCTCGTGATTGGTAACCGGCTGAATTGACGGGATATTATTGCGCTTAGAACCAACAATTCGCAGTTCGTCGTCGAGTGTCGAATAGCTCTGCTCCAAAGCCGCGATTTTATCATCTAAAGAGTTGAGCGATCCCTCGAGCATATCCGACATTTCGCGATTACTCTTTGCCAGGAGCGACTCGTGCAACTCCACGCGTTTATTGTTGTACTCCGAGTCGAAATCATATGGCTCCGAGTCGAACATTATGGCAAATATATTGCGATCGCGCTCTACGAGATTACCCACTGCCATAGCGAGAGTATCATACTCTGCCAGAAGTGTTTTATACTCATCTTTAAGGCGATCGGTGGAGTGTCGCAACTCATACTCGGCAGGTGTATCGAAGAGCAGCGAGAATATGACATAGTAGACGATAGCCGCACCAAACCACGCCAAAGCGTGTAGCGCACGACGACCTCTTCCTCTCTTTGTATCTCTGTTACTATGTGCCATACCTCTAATTTCCATCGTTTGTGCCCTCGTCGGTCTCGAGGTCGGAGTTATACTTCATATTCTCCATCAGCTGACGATACTCATCGCTCGTCATATTACGATTGAAGTAGTTTACCGGATTTACATTGCGGCCAAGATACAACACCTCGTAGTGAAGGTGTGGACCCGTAGAGCCACCCGAAGAGCCTACCTCGCCAATGAGCTGTCCACGCTGCACCTTATCGCCCGGTTTTACAAACATCTTGAGCAGGTGAGCATAGCGAGTCTTATATCCGAACTTGTGATTTATAAGTATCTGTCGGCCATATCCTCGACGGCGTTTGCCCTGATCAATCTTCTCGACTACTCCATCGCCCGTAGCATAGACAGGCACACCATAGTCGGTGGACATATCCACGCCCTTGTGCATGGTTCGTATCTTGAGAATAGGATGCTTCTTGCGCACACCGAAGGCATAGAAAGCCTTCAAACGAGTTCTATCGATAGGCCATATTGCGGGTATGGCGAGCGACATATGCTCCTTATCCTTAGCTAACACCTGCAACTCGTCCAACGAGCGCGATACGGCGTATGTTTGGCGAGTTACCGCATCGAACGAACGCCAGGTCGAAGCCATAAGCTCGGAGTATTCGTCGCCTGCGACATGCTCATACTTTGACTCGGGATAAGGATTATAGATACCCTGAATGGCAAGTGTATCACTCGAGAAGAGTCGGCGATATACATAGTGATCGCGATGACGGATCTCCTCGACCTTGCTCTGCAACGAGGCTATACGCCCTTGCAAGATCTCATACTTCAAGACTATTTCGCGATTCTCGGCTGCAATTTGGTGCATCTTCGGGGTGTAGAAAAGATAGGAGATCGCCATATTCAGGAGCGAAATAACGATAAATCCGATCAACGCCTGACGCAGAATGTTGTATCGGTTTCGTCGCTTCGAGGTATTTTTCACCTCCGCAGTATGGTTAATCTCTCTTTTCAACGCGAAAAAACTTTCATTTATTGGTGCAAAATTAACTATAATTTTGTACTTTTGCAACCGATTTATCGCGCGTGTATGCGTAAAGGTGCGCGAACATTAGTATAACGAATTGAGATTAAACTTATTACATATGATGAATTCAAAGCAAATACGCCAGGCGTTTCTCGATTTCTTTGAGGAGAAACAACACATGATTGTGCCATCGGCACCAATGGTAGTGAAGAATGACCCGACTTTGATGTTTACAAATGCGGGTATGAACCAATTTAAGGATATTTTCCTTGGTAATGCAGAGCGCAAGTCGCCTCGCGCTGCCGACTCACAGAAGTGTCTTCGTGTGTCGGGTAAGCACAACGACTTGGAGGAGGTAGGTCACGACACCTACCACCACACAATGTTCGAGATGCTCGGTAACTGGTCTTTCGGCGATTACTTCAAGGCTGAGGCTATCGCTTGGGCTTGGGAGCTTTTGACTGAGGTTTACAAGTTACCAAAGGAGCGTATGTACGCAACCGTATTCGAGGGTTCGGAAGAGGACGGAGTACCATTCGACCAGGAGGCTTACGACTTCTGGAAGGAGCGTTTGCCTGAGGATCACATCATCCGCGGTAACAAGCACGACAACTTCTGGGAGATGGGCGAGACAGGTCCTTGCGGTCCTTGTAGCGAGATCCACTTCGACCTCCGCGACGAGGCTGAGATCGCAGTTAAGCCGGGTCGTGAGATGGTAAACATGGGTCACCCACAGGTTATCGAGATTTGGAACCTCGTATTTATGCAGTTCAACCGCAAGGCTAATGGCTCGTTGGAGTCGTTGCCTGCAAAGCATGTTGATACAGGTATGGGCTTCGAGCGCTTGTGTATGATTATGCAGGGTGTGAAGTCGAACTACGATACCGATGTATTCCAGTCTACAATCAAGGTTTTGGCCGAGATGTCGGGCAAGGAGTATGGCAAGGAGGAGGCTACCGATGTAGCAATGCGTGTTATCGCTGACCACCTCCGTGCTATCGCATTCTCGATTGCTGACGGTCAGTTGCCATCGAATGTAAAGGCAGGTTATGTTATCCGTCGTATCTTGCGCCGTGCAGTGCGTTACGGTTACACATACCTCGGTTTCAACGAGCCGTTTATCTGCCGCTTGGTACCAACATTGGTTGAGCAGATGGGCGAGCAGTACCCTGAGTTGAAGGCACAGCAGTCACTCGTTGAGCGCGTTATCGAGGAGGAGGAGGCATCATTCCTCCGCACCTTGGCAACAGGTATCAACCTCTTGGAGGGCGTTATCAAGGAGTGCAACGGTAAGATTTCGGGTAAGAACGCATTCTTGCTCTACGATACATACGGATTCCCAATCGACTTGACCGAGCTTATCGCTAAGGAGCAGGGCGTAGAGGTTGATCTCGAGGAGTTCGAGAAGGAGTTGCAGGCTCAGAAGGAGCGTTCGCGTAATGCCGCAGCTCAGGACATCGACGACTGGAAGGAGATTATTGCAGATGCCAAGAATGAGGAGTTCGTAGGTTACGACACTCTCGAGGCTGATATCCGCATCGCTCGTGTTCGTAAGGTTCAGACCAAGAATAAGGTTTCGTACCAGATGGTATTCGACAAGACTCCATTCTACGGCAACTCGGGTGGTCAGGTTGGCGACACAGGTTACATCGAGTCGGCAAACGAGAAGATCGAGATCGTAGCTACCGAGAAGGAGAATGGTCTTATTATCCACATTGCAAACAATTTGCCTGAGAACTTGGAGGCTGAGTTCCACGCAGTGGTAAATCCGGTAAAGCGTCAGTGCTCGGCAAATAACCATACCGCAACCCACCTTCTCCACGCAGCATTGCGCAAGGTGTTAGGTTCGCATGTTGAGCAGAAGGGCTCGATGGTATCGCCAGACACCCTCCGTTTCGACTTCTCACACTTCCAGAAGATGACCGACGAGGAGATTCGTGCAGTTGAGCGTGAGGTTAATGCAAAGATTCGTTTGAACTCTCCACTCGACGAGAACCGCGAGGCTACTCAGGAGGAGGCTCAGGCTGCAGGCGCAATGATGCTCTTCGGTGAGAAGTATGGCGATAAGGTGCGTATGGTACGCTTCGGTGAGTCGGTTGAGTTGTGCGGTGGTACCCACACCTCGGCTACCGGTAATATCGGTATGTTCAAGATTGTGTCGGAGTCGGCTATTTCGGCAGGTGTACGCCGTATCGAGGCTGTAACAGGCGAGAAGGCTGAGGCAACAGTATATGCAGCACAGGATCTCATCGCATCGCTCGGTGAGATGATTGGTAACTCGCAGCTCGTTCCTGCAATCAAGCGTTTGTTGGAGAACAACGAGTCGTTGGCCGGTGAGTTGGAGGCTATGCAGAAGGAGCAGCTCAACGCTATGACCGAGAATATCTTGGCTAACACAACCGAGACTGACGGCTACTTCGTAGTTGCTCGTCAGATGCACCGTCAGGCAGACTTCGTTAAGAACTTGGCTTACAATTTGCGCGCTCGCAAGTCGAACCTCGTTATGATTGTCGGCTCGGCAGTAGCAGGCAAGGCTACCCTCACAATCATGCTCGGCGACGATGTTGTTGCTAAGGGTGTAGATGCAGGTGCAGTAGTTCGCGAGGCAGCAAAGGCTATCCAGGGCGGTGGCGGCGGTCAGAAGTTCTTCGCTACAGCAGGCGGAAAGAACCCTGACGGCTTGGCTGAGGCTATCACAAAGGCTGAGGAGCTGATTCTCGCTGCGCTCCAATAAAGGGCTGTTAGCTATTGGCCATTAGCCATTAGCTGGAAAAAGATATTGAATTAAAAATTAAATAAAAAGCCAATGGCTAAGAGCTAATGGCTAAAAGCAAAAATATGATAATTATGGCAGCAAAAGTATTATTGATGATTCTTGATGGCTGGGGCATTGGTAACCACACCAAGGCAGATGCTATCTATTCGACAAATCCTGAGTTTATTAACGCACTCACAGCGGCTAATCCGCACGCAGAGTTGCGCACCGATGGCGAGAATGTAGGTTTGCCGGAGGGTCAGATGGGTAACTCGGAGGTAGGTCACCTCAATATCGGCGCAGGTCGCGTTGTATATCAGGACCTCGTAAAGATTAACCGCGCTTGCAAGACCGGCTCTATCTTGGAGAACAAGGAGGTTGTTGCAGCATTCGAGTATGCAAAGAAGAATGGCGTGAATGTTCACTTCATGGGCTTGTTGTCGGACGGTGGCGTTCACTCGTCAATCGACCACCTCTTCACCTTGTGCGATATCTCGAAGCACTACGGCATCGAGAATACATTCGTACACTGCTTTATGGATGGTCGTGATACCGACCCTAAGAGCGGCAAGGGCTTCGTAGAGGCTTTGGAGGCACACATGGCAAAGTCGACAGGCAAGATCGCTTCGATTATCGGCCGCTACTACGCGATGGACCGCGACAAGCGTTGGGAGCGTGTAAAGGTTGCTTACGACTGCTTGGTTGACGGCGTAGGCGAGAAGGCTACCGACATGGTTGGTGCAGTTGAGAAGTCGTACGCAGAGGGCGTAACCGACGAGTTCATCAAGCCTATCGTGGCTGTTGACGGCGAGGGTAACGCAATCGGCACTATCAAGCCAAACGATATGGTTATCTTCTTCAACTACCGTAACGACCGTGCACGCGAGATTACTGTAGCTTTGACTCAGCAGGATATGCCGGCAGAGGGTATGCACACCATGCCACTCTACTACTGCTGTATGACTCCATACGACGCATCGTTCGAGGGCTTGCCCATCCTCTTCGACAAGGAGAATGTTCAGAACACCTTGGGCGAGTATGTTTCGTCGCTTGGTTTGAAGCAGTTGCGTATCGCCGAGACCGAGAAGTATGCCCATGTGACATTCTTCCTCAATGGTGGTCGCGAGGAGAAGTTTGAGAACGAGGATCGTATCTTGGTTGCTTCGCCAAAGGTTGCT
>JAFZDR010000094.1 GCA_017561105.1 Alistipes sp.
ATGCACGCTATGGGTCCAAATGTAGCGGGCGTTGTAGGTTCGGCAGTTGCTGCAGGTATCCTCCTCGCATTCCTCGGATAAGAGCAGTTGCTACATAAGAATAAGCCCGATACGCAGTTGTGTATCGGGCTTATTTATTGTGTCGCAAGTCTATTTCAAACGAACCTTGTAGTCTGTTGGGATAATCTCGTATGTGTAACCAATAGGCAACTTAACTTTGGCATCGAACTCGCCACTGCGATATTGCCACTCGACCTCTATCAGCCCATCACCTACAGGGACAGCGCCCTTGCACCACTCCAAACCGCTATCTATAAAGCGAAGTCGAACCTTTCGCTCGCAAGGCAGCACCTCGTAGACACCCAACACATCGCGATAGAGCACATTTGTAAGGTGAGAGGCAAAACCGTGGTTGCAACTCGCATTCGATCTAAGGCTCTCCCACAATGTACCCGTACGATCGGCCATAGCCTTATAGGTGGCTATCGACTCGTCGAGAATCTGCTTTGACAATCCATATTTGGAGAGCAACTCCAAGCGGAGATAACTGCCGATAAAGGCGTTTATAGGATGCAGGTCGGGATACAAGCCCTTCTCCACTCTACCCGGCACAACCTCGTCGCGCAATCGCGCCCACAATGCAGGATGGTTCTCAGGCGTTGCCACACCAAAGAGGAATGCGTAGTATTGACACACCTCGGTATGGTGCTTGGTCGGCACTGCATAGCCCTTCTCGTTGAGAACGGCATTGTCGATGAAATACTCGCCATCGAACGACTGTTTACGAATCTCCTTGCGGATATTTGCAGCTTGCAAAGCCAACGCCTTATCGCCATAGAGGCGCGACACAACGTCGAGCATCTCGGCATAGAGCATATTCGAAGGGAAACTCACATCCTGCACCAGCTTATTGGCAAAAGACCACTCGACAAAGACCCATTTTGGTAACTTCTCGAGCAAACCATCATCGTTTAGGTATGGCTTGAAAAACTCTACCAATTCATATATGCGCGTACGTGCGCGATCTATCGTTGCACGGTCACCCGTACGCTCGAGGTACTCTTCCAACTCGAGCACAAACCACATCGCCCAATTCGGGATATAGTTGCGGTTACGATGATCGGCGGGATAGCACATCGGCAACATGCCCTTGTCGATATCCTTAAACTCCTTCGGAAGGAGGAAGTTCTCGATAAAGTTACGTTCAATACGGCTCTTGCCCGAGAGTGCGAACTCGACACGGCTCGTAAAATAGCTGTCGCACAACCACCCAGCGCGCTCACGCGACGGACAATCCATATAGATATCGAGAGCATTCTGTCGATAGGTCTCGCGTGCCGCCTCGAAGATAGAATTTAGATCTCCATTGCTCGACTCGAACTTGGCGCGTTTGCAATCGGAGTTGCAGTAGTCGCGCATCGAGATCTCCTCAACCACAACGGCACCCTCCTCGGCAAAAATCTCGACATACTGCATCGTATAAGGTTCGAACGACTCCAACTCGTACTCACCCGCCTGCAACTCGTAAATTATGTATGGTTTCCACTTGATACGACGCTCCATAACACGACCGTCTTCGCCCAATATCTCGTCGAAACGGAGTGTGAGTTGCGCAGGCTTTGCCACCCTAACTTTAGCGCGGAGGAAACCGCTGCTGTTTGTGGCAAACTTGTAGAGATTTTTGGCTACAAGTTCCGCCTTGTGAATACGATAATCGGGATAGGCCACACCTCGCGCAAGCAGTGTCTTGTCGCTCTGAACGACCAACTTCTCGGGGTCAACTTTCGGCTCCCAAGACTTATTGGTAGCCCACTCCAAGTAATCCGCCTTCAGAACATACTCCTCGGTGGATGGGCGTTGAAACGAGAACTTAGGCACGTCGGCAACGCGCTGATCAAGAGCATACGCCTTAAACTCCGAGCCCGTAGCCGCTACAACCTTGCCGTCGGCAACCACCTCGGCCTGCAGGAACGACGGTTGATCGAGCAGATAGTAGCTCGGCACATTATAACCCGCAACCTCGATAGCAATTATATTCGCTCCTCTACGCAGATATGGCTTTATATCATACGAGTCGATGCGGTAGAAATCGTGCGCAGCCACGCAAGGGCCATGACCCACAAACTCGCCATTCACACGCAGGCGATAGTCGCACGAAGCGGTAAGGCGTATAGCTGCCTCTTTGACACGTCCCACCTCAACAATCTCGCGGAACGAGAGGAAGAGATTCTTCTCCTCTTCGCGATTTTCGCTCCACACGGGCTTTGCCTTTATAAAAGCAGCATGCTCGCCTTGTGCCTTCGAGATGAAGCACACTGAGGCGAGCAGCAGCAAAACGAATAGTCGTTTCATATATTTCACTTTTTTTTCGCAACGATCGCTACTTTCTGAGCTTGATGATTGCGTAGATCGGATAGTGATCCGAAACGTAAGTTACTCCATTATAGGCATCGGTAATAGTGCAATACTCCGGCACCTTCAAATAGTCGCTATAGAAGATATGGTCAATAATTTTAAGCGATGAGCTTTCGCCAAAACCATTAGTAGTGGTCTTTGTTGTATCCTTAACGTTAGCATAGGTGCGTGCGTTACGCATAAATTCTCTTAAACCTTCCAACACCGGATCGGTAGAGGTGATGTTGAAATCGCCTGTAACGTAGAGCGGGTAGTCCTCCTCATACTCCAAGAGCTTATTTACGATTATCTTCATGCCCTCTTTCTTCGCCAATTCGGGATCATCAAGATTGTTATTTTTAAGAGGGAGGTGAGTATTCAAGAAGAAGAACTTCTGACCTGTTGCAATATGCTCAAACAAACCCCAAGTTGCGGTTCTATTCATGCTCATACCCCAGCTTCTCGACGGTTTTTCCGGTGTCGTCGAGAGCCAAAAAGTACCGACCTCAATCTTCTTAACAACATCGGTATTCCAAAAGATACCTACTACCTCGTCTTTACCAGACTCCTCGCCATTATCACGATTTACGCCATAGCCGTCGTAGCCTGAACCCTTCAACTCATCCATCAAATAGATCCACTGTGTCTTCCATTGAGCCTCCTGTACGCCCAAAATATCAGGCATCTGATCCTTGATAAGGGCAACGCAAGCCGCCTTGCGG